>NZ_JBQEQB010000012.1:4029-26467 GCF_052046055.1 Pseudomonas sp. 22082 | reverse complement strand
GGCTGAAAGATTGCTATCGCGGGCAAGCCCGCTCCCACAGGTTTCTTCGTCGCATCGATTACTCTGTCAATCGAACGTAATGCCCTGCGCCAGCGGCAACTCCAGCGAGTAGTTCACGGTATTGGTCTGCCGGCGCATGTACGCGCGCCATGCATCCGAGCCCGACTCACGACCACCGCCTGTCTCTTTCTCGCCACCAAACGCGCCGCCGATTTCCGCGCCGCTCGGGCCGATGTTGACGTTGGCGATGCCGCAGTCGCTGCCGACCGCCGACATGAATTTCTCGGCCTCGCGCACATCGGTGGTGAAGATGCACGACGACAACCCTTGCGGCACGGCGTTGTTCAGACGCAGCGCCTCTTCGAATTCGCTGTAACCGACCACGTACAGGATCGGTGCGAAAGTCTCGCTGCACACCACGTCGCTCTGCTCCGGCATTTCAACGATGGCCGGCGACACGTAGTAGGCATTCGGGAATTGATCTTCGAGCTGGCGCTTGCCGCCGAACACCCGACCGCCCTCGCTCAACGCCTGCTCCAGCGCGTCCTGCATGTTTTCGAAGCTGTGCTTGTCGATCAGCGGGCCGATCAGGTTGCCTTCCAGCGGGTGGCCGATGCGGACTTTGGAGTACGCGGCTTTGAGGCGGGTGACAATTTCTTCTTTCACCGATTCATGGGCGATCAGGCGCCGCAACGTGGTGCAACGCTGACCGGCGGTGCCGACGGCGCTGAACAGAATGGCGCGCACGGCCATGTCCAGATCGGCGCTCGGGCCGAGGATCATCGCGTTGTTGCCGCCCAGTTCGAGAATGCTGCGGGCGAAACGCGCGGCGACTTTCGGCGCCACTTCGCGGCCCATGCGGGTGCTGCCGGTAGCGCTGATCAGCGCAACACGCGGGTCATCGACCAGCGCTTCGCCGGCATCGCGGCCGCCGATGATCACCTGGCTCAGGTGCGTCGGGGCATCGCTGAAATTCTTCAGTACGCGCTCGAACAGCGCCTGACAGGCCAGCGCGGTCAGCGGGGTTTTCTCCGACGGTTTCCACACTACCGGGTTGCCGCAGACCAGCGCCAGCGTGGTGTTCCACGCCCACACCGCCACCGGGAAGTTGAACGCGCTGATCACGCCGACCACGCCCAGCGGGTGCCAGGTTTCACGCATGTGGTGGCCCGGACGCTCGGAGGCGATGGTCAAGCCGTACAACTGACGCGACAGGCCGACGGCGAAATCGCAGATGTCGATCATCTCCTGCACTTCACCGAGGCCTTCCTGGGTGATCTTGCCCGCTTCCCAGGACACCAGTTCGCCGAGTTCGGTCTTGTATTCCCGCAGCACTTCGCCGAACTGACGCACCAGTTCGCCACGACGCGGGGCCGGCACCTTGCGCCAATGTTCGAACGCATGATCTGCGCGACTGATGTGCTGCTCGACTTCGGCCGGGCCTTCCCAGTTCACGGCGCCGATGCGGCTGCCGTCGATGGGCGAATGCACCGGCACTTTGCCGTTCTGGTACAGGGCCGGGTTCACACCTAGACGATCAAGCAATGCGGCAACCATGGGTCACTCCTCAAGCAAAAAACTGAATGTGTGCGGACGCGTTTTCACGACCGGGCAGACCTTTAGTTGTAGCGTCAGGGAGGCTGTGCAACAAACGACCTTTACGCGAGATATCATTCCGTTTATTCATGCTGCGCAGAAAGACAAGAAAAGGATCGCCCATGCTGAACAAACGCCACTTGCCGTCGATCACCGCGTTGCAGTGCTTCGAGGCTGTGACCCGGCACCTGAGTTTCACCCGGGCCGCCGAGGAACTGAACCTGACCCAGAGCGCTGTCAGCAAGCAGGTGGCGCAGCTCGAGGAATTGCTGCAGCACTTGTTGTTCCGTCGCGTACGCCGCCGTTTGCAGATGACCCCGGCCGGCGATCTGTACCTGGTGGAAGTCAGAAAAATCCTGACCCAGGTCGAGATGTCGACTCATTATCTGCGTTCCTACGGCGGCGAAACCGAAGTCCTGCGCGTCTCCACGCCCTCGACCTTCGGCGCTCGCTGGCTGGTGCCACGCCTCAAGGGCTGGCGTCTGCGTCATCCGTCGATTCATCTGGACCTGTGCAACGAGCAAGAAGCGGATGATCTGCTGCAAGGGCGCAGCGACCTGGCGTTCTATTTCGGCCAGGGTTCGCGCCCCGGCACCGAGTGCCTGAAGCTGTTCGGCGAAGAGCTTGTGCCCGTCTGCGCGCCGAGCAGCCTGCCGGACACTCCGTTGACTGATCCAACGCAACTCACCGATCTGGTCCTGCTGCAGAATGCTTCCCGCCCGCAAGCGTGGCACGACTGGTTCGACAGCCAGGGCTACCAGACCGAACACAGCTACCACGGCCCGCGCTTCGAAACCTTTTATATGTGCATCCGCGCCGCCCAGGTCGGCTGCGGCGTCGCCCTGCTGCCGAGGTTTCTGGTGGAAGAGGAATTGGTCGACGGCAAACTGGTCATTCCCTGGCAGCATGCAATGCCCAGCACCGACGCCTATTACCTGGCCTACCCGGAACACGCGGCAGAAGTGCCCAAGGTGCGGGATTTCGTGAAGTGGATGCTGGAGCAGATCGACAGTCCGGTTTGAAGTTGTATTCAGTCCCTGTGGCGGTCAAAAAATCGCTGGCAATCCCCACCCCGGATATGCGCCACTAGCGCCATTGATTGATACCGCGCCAACGCGCGGTCCGCCTGGAGACCCCTTTATGAGCGAGAGTGTGTTTGCCGATCGCATCGTGCAGAACCTGCTCGACACCGACTTCTACAAACTGACGATGATGCAGGCGGTGCTGCACAACTACCCCAACGTCGAAGTCGAATGGGAGTTCCGTTGCCGTAACAGTGAGGATCTGCGCCCTTATCTGGCGGAGATCCGCTTCCAGGTCGAGCGTCTGGCCGAGTTGAGCCTGAGCGCCGATCAGTTGAGTTTTCTCGAGCGCATCTCGTTCCTCAAGCCGGATTTCCTGCGGTTCCTCGGTCTGTTCCGTTTCAACCTGCGCTACCTGCACACCGGCATCGAGAACGGCGAGTTGTTCATCCGCCTGCGCGGGCCGTGGCTGCATGTGATTCTGTTTGAAGTGCCGCTGCTGGCGATCGTCAGCGAAGTGCGCAACCGCTATCGCTACCGCGAAACGGTGCTGGAACAGGCCCGCGAACAGCTCTACCGCAAGTTCGACTGGCTGACAGCCAACGCCTCGGCCGAAGAATTGTCGCAGTTGCAGGTCGCCGATTTCGGCACACGTCGCAGATTTTCCTACCGCGTGCAGGAAGAAGTGGTGAACGTGCTCAAGCACGATTTTCCCGGGCGTTTTGTCGGCACCAGCAACGTGCACCTGTCCCGCGAACTGGACATGAAACCGTTGGGCACCATGGCCCACGAGTGGATCATGGCCCACCAGCAACTCGGCCCGCGATTGATCGACAGCCAGATCGCCGCCCTCGACTGCTGGGTTCGCGAGTATCGCGGCCTGCTGGGGATCGCCCTCACAGACTGCATCACTACCGATGCCTTCCTCGGCGATTTCGATCTGTTCTTCGCCAAGCTGTTCGACGGTCTGCGCCACGACTCCGGGGACCCGGTGCTGTGGGGCGAAAAATGCATCGCCCACTATCACAAGCTCGGCATCGACCCGATGAGCAAGACGTTGGTGTTCTCCGACAGCCTGACCCTGCCCAAGTCGCTGGAGATCTTCCGGGCCCTGCGCGGCCGGATCAACGTCAGCTTCGGCATCGGCACCAACCTGACCTGTGACATTCCGGGTGTCGAACCGATGAGCATCGTGCTTAAAATGACCGCCTGCAACGGCCAACCGGTGGCGAAGATCTCCGACGAGCCGGGCAAGACACACTGCAAAGACCCGAATTTCGTCGCCTACTTGCGACACGTTTTCCAGGTTCCTGCCGTTTCCAGCCTTTCCAGCAAGGAGTGAATTCATGCAAGCCGTACAGCGTGAGATTGCTGAACAGCTCAACGTTCAGCCGCCGTTCGCCGATCACCAGGCCCTCGAAGCGGAAGTCGCCCGCCGCATCACCTTCATCCAGGATTGCCTGACCAATTCCGGACTCAAGACCCTGGTGCTGGGCATCAGCGGCGGGGTGGATTCGCTGACCGCAGGCCTGCTGGCCCAGCGCGCCATGCGTGAACTGCGCGAGCGCACCGGCGACGAGGCCTACAAGTTCATCGCCGTGCGCCTGCCGTACGACGTGCAGTTCGACGAACACGACGCCCAGGCTTCGGTGGACTTCATCGCCCCGGACGAGCGCCACACCGTCAACATCGGCCCGGCAGTGAAGTCCCTGGCCAGCGAAGTCGCTGCCTTCGAAGGCAAGCACGCGGTGTCGGTGGATTTCGTGCTCGGCAACACCAAAGCGCGGATGCGCATGGTCGCCCAGTACACCATCGCCGGCGCAGCCCATGGTCTGGTGATCGGCACCGACCACGCGGCGGAAGCGGTGATGGGTTTCTTCACCAAGTTCGGTGACGGTGCCTGCGACCTGGCCCCGCTCAGCGGTCTGGTGAAAAACCAGGTCCGGGCCATCGCCCGCAGCTTCGGCGCACCGGAATCGCTGGTTGAAAAAGTGCCGACGGCGGATCTGGAAGACCTGTCGCCGGGCAAGCCGGACGAGGCCTCCCACGGCGTGACCTACGCCGAGATCGACGCGTTCCTGCACGGCGAGCCGGTGCGTCAGGAAGCGTTCGACATCATCGTCAACACCTACAAAAAGACTCATCACAAACGCGTGATGCCGTTTGCGCCTTGAATCCAGGGCATAAAAAAAGCGTCCTTCGGGACGCTTTTTTTGACCGTGTGTTGCTTACTTCAGGGTCACGGTGCCTTTCATCATCGAGATGTGGCCCGGGAACGAGCAGAAGAAGCCGTACTTCTCGTCAGCCTTGAGCTTGGACACGTCGAAGGTCACCGAGTCGGTTTCCTTGGCGCCGATGATCTTGGTGTGAGCGATGACGCGCTCGTCACCGTCCTTCAGGTAGTTCTTGTCGATGCCGGCGGCCAGGCCGTCGGTGGCGATCGGCTGCATGTCGGCTTCTTTGCTGATCACCAGGTTATGGCCCATGACGTTTTTCGGCAGGCTGCCGGAGTGGGTCAGCTCGACGGTGAAGGTCTTGCAGCTCTTGTCGATTTCGATGGCCTTGGTGTTGAAGGACATCTGGTCGGTGGAGTCAACGGTGGTTTTGCACTCGGCAGCCATCAATTGGCTGCTGGCCAGCGCCAGCAGGGATACCGCAACAACTTTGGAAAACATGGTGAATCTCCAAGGCAGGGTTAACAAAACACGAATGGTTGGAAGACTGCCTGAAATCTTCGCAAGTTCCTATGACTTGAGTCAAAAATTGTATACAACTTCCAGGCTATGACACTCATCGAAACAATCTAACAGCCAGACGTTTGGCCGGGCCGTATCTTCAGGGCTCGACACTCATCTGGAGCATCCGTCATGTCCTTCAACAGCCTGTTGTGCAGTCTGCTCGCTGCTTACGCCTGTGGCGCCAGCGGTACCTGTGAAACCCCGAAACGCGAAGTCTAGCCCTTGGATCAAGACGTGCCAGCCATTACCCTGTGACCGATTGACCCAGGAGGAAGGCATGTCTCTCACATCCGTTTGTGTATTTTGCGGTGCCAACGCCGGCACCACTCCGGCGTACACCGAAGCCGCCATCGCCCTCGGCACAGCTATCGCCGAGCGTAAGCTGACGCTGGTCTACGGCGGTGGCGCTGTCGGCCTGATGGGGATTGTCGCCGACGCTGCACTGGCGGCCGGTGGCGAAGTGATCGGCATCATCCCGCAGAGCCTGATGGACAAGGAAATCGGTCACAAGAGCCTGACGCGCCTGGAAGTGGTCGACGGCATGCACGCCCGCAAGGCGCGAATGGCCGAACTCAGCGATGCGTTCATCGCCCTGCCCGGTGGCCTCGGCACCCTGGAAGAGTTGTTCGAAGTCTGGACCTGGGGCCAGCTCGGCTACCACGACAAGCCGCTGGGCCTGCTGGAAGTGAACGGTTTCTACAGCAAACTCACTGCATTTCTCGATCACATCGTCGGCGAAGGCTTCGTTCGTGCGCCGCACCGTGACATGCTGCAAGTGAGTGAATCGCCGCAAACGCTGCTCGAGGCTCTCGACCACTGGAAGCCCACCGTCACGCCCAAGTGGGTCGACCAGAAACCCGATTAACCGCCGGGCACCGATACAGGGCAGAATACGCGCCGCTCAACCTCACCTTCGACCCCAGAGGATCGCCCATGGCCAAACCCAATTACTCCTTCGCCAAACGTCAACGTGACCTGGCCAAGGAACAGAAGAAAGAGGAAAAGCTTCAGCGCAAGAAACAGATGGCTGAAGAAGCGGCACTGAATCCTGACGATGAAGTGGCGACCGATGATGATGTTGAGGCACCGAAAGACCAGGCCCCCGACGCCTGAGCAAATTGCTGAAACCTAGAACACAATCCCTGTGGGAGCGGGCTTGCTCACGAAAGCGTCGTGACATTCACCATGGATGTGACTGAAAAATTGCTTTCGCGAGCAAGCCCGCTCCCACATTTGATCTTCATTCCTCCAGCGGCAACACAGTGACGCGAACTTCCGGGTCGTGATTGCCACCACCCAGAATCACCCCGCGCAACGGCGAGACATCGGAGAAATCCCGGCCCCAGGCCAGGGTGATGTGCTCCAGTGCCGGCTGCACATTGTTTGTCGGATCGAAATCCACCCAGCCCAGCACCGGGCAAAACACCGAGACCCAGGCATGGGACGCATCGGCGCCGATCAACCGTGGCTGCCCCGGCGGCGGCTGGGTCAGCAGGTAGCCGCTGACGTAACGCGCCGCCAGCCCGCGTGAGCGCACACAGGCGAGCATCAGATGCGCGAAGTCCTGACAGACACCGCGTCGGCGCTCCAGCACTTCCACCAGCGGCGTCGCGACTTGCGTCGCTTCGGCATCGAAGGTGAATTCGCTGAAGATCTTCTGCATCAGGGCCTGCACACCCAGCATCAACGGTCTGCCGGCCGGGAAACAGCTCTCCGAGAACTCGACGAAGCTGCGTTTGAGATGCACGTAGGGCGACTGAAATCGATAGCGACAGACTTCCAGCAACGAAGCGGACAGCGGCTGGCTGCTGTAGGTCAGCGCGTTGCGGGTCAGTTCCCAGGCCGGCGACTGCTGGAAATCCACCACGGGCCGCGCCAGCACTTCGACCGTCAGCCGTGCGTTGACCTGCAATTCATCGTGGGGCCGTTCGAAGGCCAGGCGGGTCAGCGGATTGCCGAACACATCCTGCTCGTCACGGCGGGTGGTCGGCTCCGGGCTGATCAGCAATTGCTGCTCGGTGCAGCGCTGCCAGTCGCACTCGCGCGGCCACAGATGCGCCAGTTGCTGGGCCAGGGATACCGGGCTGTCGTAGCGATAGCAGGTATCGTGAAAGATCTGGTAATGGGCGCTCATCAGACGGACACCGTACGCTGGCTGACATCATCGACATGGGCGAAATGGCGCAGGGCCAGACGGTCCGACACCTGACTGCTGGCGTCGGCGATCTCCTGCAGCAAATCCGCCAGTCCGTCGAGGGCCGCACGCACGCTGGACTCGCCGAACAGGGGATTTTCCAGACAGCTCAGGTCGAAGCGCGCCAGACGCTCGACCAGCGGCGGCAATCCTGCCTCCCTCGGCATACCGAAGTCATCATTCAGCCGCTTGAGGGTGCGGGTCACCAGCTTCAACTGGAACAGCACCGCATGGGGGTTCTGCTCGTCCAACAGCAACAGGTCGAGCACCGGAATCAACTGCGCCACCGCCAGATAACGCGAGCGATAGGTGATGCTGCTGTTGCCCAGCTCCAGCAACCACTCAAGCCCGGCCTGATCGAACGCCCCGGCGCCCCGCAGGAAACCCGCGAGGCTACTGCTGAGAAATTGCAGGCGTTCGATGCGCCGGCCGATCATCAGGAAGCGCCAGCCCTCGTCGCGGGTCATGTCGTCGAGGGCAAACCCGGACAGCGCCGCCAGCGACATCACCAACCGGTTGAGAAAATCCAGCAGCTCGCCGAAGTCAGGTTCGTCGGTGTCCAGTTCCGAAGCCTCACGCTGCAGCTCCACCAGCGCCTGCCAGTTTTCCCGGGACAACTTGCCGCGCACTTGCGAAGCCGCCCACTGCAAGCGCTGCAGGTTGGAGCGCAGGCTGAACGACCAGTCCTCGCCGAGCAGCGCCGCAAGCAAGCGTTCCGGCAGTTCGCCTTCATCCGGCAGCAGCATCAGCCGCTCGCCCAGATCCACCGCAGCCTGCAGGGCTTGCGGGTCATCGCCGTCGACGTAGCGCGCGAGCATGATCCGCAGCAGCCGCGCGCTGTCGTCGCAGCGCTCGCAGTAACGGCCGAACCAGAACAGGTTTTCCACCACCCGCGACGGCAGGTACGGATCGCGGCGCACCAGATCGGGCACGCCGATATTGCGCTGGGCTTTCCACTGTTCCCCGCTCGGCGGCCGATCCCCCAGCACCCAGGTGTCCTTGCTCGCACCACCGCGCTGCATCGACACCACTTCGGCATCGGCTTCGGCCGCGACCCGGGTCAGGCCACCGGGCAACACCCGATAACCGTCGTGACTGGCCACCGCGTACATGCGCATGCCGATCGCCCGGGGTTGCAGTTGCCCGTCCTCGGGCTGCCAGATCGGCGCCTGGGACAGCTGCGCGAGTTCTTGCGCGACATAGGCATAAGGGCGGGCCTGCATGCGCGCGGCGAGACTTTCACGCTGTTTTTCGCTCAGATCCCGGCCAAAAACCGGAGGGAAGCTTTGCGACGGGAACGCCGGTTTGATCAACAGCTCCGGCAGTTTCTCCAGGGCCTGGGCCAACACCGGCGCTTCGCCGCACCACCACGTGGCGATGGAAGGCAGGATCAGGTCTTCGCCGAACAGGTACTGATTGATCTTCGGCAGAAAACCGAGCAGCCCCGGCGACTCCAGTACGCCACTGCCCAGTGCATTGGCCACCAGCACCCGGCCCTGACGCACCGCGTCCAGCAATCCGGGAACGCCCAGCGCGGAATCGGTGCGCAATTCCAGCGGATCGCAGAAGTCATCGTCGAGCCGGCGCAGGATCGCGTGCACCCGGCGCAGGCCACTGAGGGTTTTCAGGTAGACCGTGGCATCACGCACCGTCAGGTCACCGCCCTCCACCAGCGGATAACCGAGCTGGCGGGCAAGATAAAGATGTTCGAAATAGCTCTCGTTGAAGCGCCCCGGTGTCAGCAACACCACCAGCGGCGCGTCATCGTCGCAGGGAGCCTGACGGGCGAGGGTTTCCTGCAGGGTGCGGAAGAATCCGGCCAGATGCTGCACTTTCAGATCCCGATACAACTCGGGGAAGGCGCGGGACACGATGGTGCGGTTTTCCAGCGCATAACCGGCGCCGGATGGCGCCTGGGTACGATCCGCCGTCACCCACCAGCGTCCGTCCGGCGTGCGCGCCAGATCCACGGCATACAGGTGCAGAAAGGCCCCGTCCGGCGGCGCAATGCCCTGACAGGGCCAGAGGAAGTTGTTGTGGCCGAACACCAGCTCCGCCGGCAGCAGCCCTTCGCTGATCAGCCGCTGCGGGCCGTACAGATCCGCCAGCACCGCATTGAGCAGCCGCGAGCGCTGGGCGATTCCGGCGGACAGTTGCTGCCACTCGTCAGCAGCGATCACGTGGGGCAGCAGATCCAGCTCCCACGGACGATCCGCGCCTTTCGGATCCGCATAGACGTTGTAGGTCACGCCGTTTTCCTGAATCTGCCGGGTCAGCAATGCCTGACGCTGCACCAGGTGCGCCGTGGTGCTGCGCTGCAAATGGTCGACCAGTCGCCGCCAGTGCGGGCGCACCGCCCCGCTGTCGTCGAGCAGTTCGTGATAGGTGCCCGCCGTCAGCGGGTAGCGGTCAAGCAGGTCAGGCATGGAAAGCTCGGCAGCCGGCAGGGAACAGTCAGACTAACGCAGGCACATGACGTCCGGATATACGAAAAATCCGGGCGTCGTGTACGAATCAAAAACGTCGTAAATCGAGAGTCATCGGCAGTTCGTCGGAGATAGTCAGGTTCGGTACAGGAAGTTTCCCCGGCGTGTGTCCGATGCGGAAGAACCGCGCCATGCGCCGGCTCTCCGCTTCGTTGGCGTTGACCGGCAGCGTCTCGTAATTGCGCCCGCCCGGATGGGCGACGTGGTACTGACAGCCGCCCAGCGAACGCTGCATCCAGGTATCGAGCAAGTCGAACACCAGCGGCGCATGCACCGGGATCGTCGGTTGCAGGCAGTTGGCCGGTTGCCACGCGCGAAAACGTACGCCGGCGACAAACTCGCCAACCCGTCCGGTCGGTTGCAGCGGCACCGGGATGCCATTGCAGGTCAGCAGATAGCGCTGCGGCGGCAGCCCCGTAAGCTTGACCTGCAAACGCTCCAGCGATGAATCGACGTAGCGCACCGTGCCGCCCGCCGCGCCCTCCTCGCCCAGCACGTGCCAGGGTTCGAGAGCCTGGCGCAATTCCAGCTCGATACCGTTGACGGCGTAATCGCCGACCTTGGGGAAACGGAACTCAAGATGCGCCGCAAACCATTCCGCACGCAGGGGGTAACCGGCATTGTTGAGTTCGACGATGACGTCGGCGAAGTCCTGTTCGATGAAGTGCGGCAACATGAAGCGGTCGTGCAGCTCCGTACCCCAGCGCGCCAGTTTCGGCGGCGCATAGGGCTCCCGCCAGAACCGCGCCACCAGCGCTCGCAACAACAGCTGCTGCGCCAGGCTCATGCGCGCATGGGGTGGCATTTCGAAACCACGCAACTCCAGCAAGCCGAGGCGCCCGGTGGCGCCGTCCGGTGAATACAGCTTGTCGATGCAGAACTCGGCGCGGTGGGTGTTGCCGGTGACGTCGATCAGCAAATTGCGCAACAGGCGATCGACCAGCCACGGCGGGCATTCCTCTCCCGGCGCCGGCATTTGTGCGAAAGCGATTTCCAGTTCATACAGCGCGTCGTTGCGCGCTTCGTCGACCCGCGGCGCCTGAGAGGTCGGGCCGATGAACAGACCGGAAAACAGGTACGACAGTGAAGGATGGTTATGCCAGTAACTGATCAGGCTACGCAGCAGGTCCGGACGACGCAGAAACGGTGAGTCGCCCGGTGTCGCGCCGCCGAGCACGAAATGGTTACCACCGCCGGTGCCGGTGTGCCGCCCGTCGACCATGAATTTCTCGGTGGACAGTCGGGTCTGGCGCGCTTCTTCGTACAGAAACTCGGTGCGTTCGACCAACTCGTCCCACGTCGCGGACGGCTGCACGTTGACCTCAATCACGCCGGGATCCGGGGTGATGCGGAAATTGCTCAGGCGCGGATCGCTCGGCGGCTCGTAGCCTTCCAGCAACACCGGACAATGCAGCTCTTCGGCGGTGGCTTCGATGGCCGCGACCAGTTCCAGATAATCCTCGACCCGCTCCAGCGGCGGCATGAACAGGTACAACCGGCCTTCCCGGGCCTCGGCGCACAAGGCGGTGCGGGTCAGCCAGTCGGCGGACTCATCGATCTTCGGTACACGCTCGTCTGCCGGAGCCGGCTCACGGTGGTCGTTGAGCTGCGATGTTTCGGGCAGCTCGGGGAAATCCTGGTTCGGGTCGTTCGGATGAATGAACGGATACTCCGCTGCCTTCACCCAGGGCTGCGAGCCCAGCGGCAGGCGATAGCCGAGCGGTGAATCCCCCGGCACAAGCCGGCAATGCTCATCGCGCAGATACCAGCGCCCGCTCTGCCACTGATCGCCCTTGGCGGTGCGCGCCAGCGGCAACACTTGGCCGATGATCTTGTCCAGCCCCTGACTGAACACCTTGCGCAGTCGCGCACGTTCCAGCGGCTCCTCCAGACGCGAGTCTTCGGCGCTGACGTTGCTCGGCAAGGCGCCCTCGCGCCAGAGGTAATAGAAGTTGTCTTCGTAGGCCGGGAACACGAAGCGTGTCGGCAGTTTCAGGCGCTCGGCGACACTCGCCAGAAAGCGCCCGGCCAGCTCACCCGTAGCGCCGTAATCCTGCTGCTCATCGGCGATCAGTGCGTTGTTGTGCCAGATCGGCACACCGTCGCGGCGCCAGTAGCAATTCAGTGACCAGCGCGGCAGTTGCTCGCCTGGATACCATTTGCCCTGGCCAAAATGCACCAGCCCCTTGGGCGCGTAATGCTTGCGCATGCGCTGGAACAGTTCGGCGGAGAGCCGGCGCTTGTCCGGACCCAGCGCGGCGGTGTTCCACTCGGCGCCGTCGGGGTCGTCGATGGACACGAAGGTGGGTTCGCCGCCCATGGTCAGGCGCACATCGCCTTCCAGCAGATCGGCATCGATCTGCCGGCCCAGCGCCTGGATCGCCAGCCATTGCTCATCGGTGTAGGGCTTGGTGACCCGGGGTGCTTCCCAGATCCGCTCCACGGACATTTCGTGGCTGAATTCGCACTCGCAAGGCTCCACCAGACCACTGATCGGCGCCGCCGAGGACGGATCGGGACTGCAGGCCAACGGGATGTGCCCTTCCCCGGCGAACAGTCCGGAGGTGGCGTCGAGGCCGATCCAGCCGGCGCCGGGGAGATACACCTCGCACCACGCGTGCAGGTCAGTAAAGTCCACTTCGGTGCCGGACGGGCCGTCGAGGCTTTTCACGTCGGCGGTCAATTGAATCAGGTAGCCGGAGACGAAACGCGCCGCCAACCCGAGGTTGCGCAGCAGTTGCACCAGCAACCACGCCGAATCACGGCAGGAACCGGAGGCATGTTCGAGGGTGTGCTCCGGAGTCTGCACACCCGGTTCCATGCGAATCAGGTAATTGATGTCTTCGCTCAGACGCTGGTTGAGCGCCACCAGGAAATCCACGGCCGGCAACGGCGTGCGGTCGATGGCGTCCAGATAGGCCTTGAATGTCGGCGTCAGCGGCAGGGTTTCGAGGTACGGCGCCAGTTCCTTGCGCTCATCGGCGGCGTAGGCGAAGGGGATTTTCTCGGCGTAGGGTTCGAGGAAAAAGTCGAACGGGTTGAACACCGCCATCTCGGCCAGCAGATCGACCTCGATCCGCAGTTCGGCGGTTTTCTCGGGGAACACCAGCCGGGCGAGGTAGTTGCCCTGAGGGTCCTGCTGCCAGTTGATGAAGTGCTGCTCGGGCGAGACTTTCAGTGAATAGGACAGAATCCGCGTACGGCTGTGGGCAGCCGGGCGCAGACGCACGATCTGCGGGCCGAGTTCGACAGCGCGGTCGTAGCGGTAATGCGTGACGTGATGCAATGCGACATGAATCGACACGGCGTGCCTCCTGCGAGCCCAAGCGTATTCGAAAGCGCGCAAGACTTATGCCATGCAGAGGCTTGGGCGCTTTCCCGGAATGCTTAGGGCAGTACAGCACCAAAATCGGGCGATGCGGTGAAATGGTTTGGCACAGTTGCACGCAAATGTTGCGAGGCACAACGCAAAACGCCAACCCGAAGGTTGGCGTTCTGTTCAGCTCAAGTGTGTTTCAGCGCGGTACGACCGGCTTGCGTGCCGGTTTCGGGCCTTTGCCTTTCGCCGCTTCCTTGCGCTCCTTGGCGGCCTGCTGGTTGCGGGCGAATGCCGCGGCCTTGGCCTGTTCACGCTTGTCCCAAGGATTGCCGCCGTCACTGGCGCGCGGAGGCAGACCGGTGTGCTGCGTGAGGATCTTGGTGGTCTTCTCTTTCGCGACCTTGTGGCTGCCGGCCGGCGTCGAGTTTTTGCGACGGGCACTCTGATAGCTGTCGGTGGCCGGCTGGTGCAGCGGGATCAACTGGTTCTTGCCCGGCCCGATCAGGTCGGCACGGCCCATGCGGGTCAGCGCTTCACGCAGCATCGGCCAGCCTTTCGGGTCGTGATAACGCAGGAACGCCTTGTGCAGACGACGCTGCTCTTCGCTCTTGACGATGGTCACGCCGTCGCTCTTGTAGGTGACCTTGCGCAGCGGGTTCTTGCCCGAGTGATACATCGCGGTGGCGGTGGCCATCGGCGACGGATAGAACGCCTGCACCTGGTCGGCGCGGAAGCCGTTGCCCTTGAGCCACAGGGCCAGGTTCATCATGTCTTCGTCGGTGGTGCCCGGGTGCGCGGCGATGAAGTACGGGATCAGGTACTGCTCTTTCCCCGCCTCCTTGGTGTACTTCTCGAACATGCGCTTGAAGCGATCGTAGGTGCCGATCCCCGGTTTCATCATCTGGTTGAGCGGACCTTCCTCGGTGTGTTCCGGGGCGATCTTCAGGTAACCGCCGACGTGGTGGGTCACCAGCTCCTTGACGTACTCCGGCGACTCGACCGCGAGGTCGTAACGCAGGCCGGAGGCGATCAGGATCTTCTTCACACCCGGCAACGCACGGGCGCTGCGGTACAGCTGAATCAGCGACGAGTGGTCGGTGTTCAGGTTCGGGCAGATGCCCGGGAACACGCAGGACGGCTTGCGGCACGCGGATTCGATTTCCGGGCTCTTGCAGGCAATGCGGTACATGTTCGCGGTCGGGCCGCCGAGGTCGGAAATGACGCCGGTGAAGCCCGGCACCTTGTCGCGGATCTCTTCGATTTCGCGAATGATCGACTCTTCGGAACGGTTCTGGATGATCCGGCCTTCGTGCTCGGTGATCGAGCAGAAGGTGCAGCCGCCAAAGCAGCCACGCATGATGTTCACCGAGAAGCGGATCATGTCGTAGGCCGGGATTTTTTCCTTGCCGTACGCAGGATGCGGAACACGTGCGTAAGGCATGCCGAACACGTAGTCCATTTCTTCAGTGGTCATCGGAATCGGCGGCGGGTTGAACCAGACGTCGATCTCGCCATGCTTCTGCACCAGCGCACGGGCGTTGCCCGGGTTGGTTTCCAGGTGCAGCACGCGGTTGGCGTGGGCGTACAGAACCGGGTCGTTACGCACCTTTTCCATCGACGGCAGGCGGATCACGGTCTTGTCGCGGGTCATTTTCGGGCTGGCCAGGATCTGCACGACCTTGGCTTCTTCCGGGTCTTCAACCGGGCCCTTCTCCTGCTCGATCGCGCAAGCCTGAGTGTCCTGGGTGTTCACATACGGGTTGATGATCTTGTCGATCTTGCCCGGACGGTCGATGCGCGTGGAGTCGACTTCGTACCAGCCCGCGGGAGTGTCGCGACGGATGAACGCGGTGCCGCGCACATCGGTGATGTCTTCGATCTTGTGACCGTAGGACAGACGCTGGGCGACTTCGACAATCGCCCGCTCGGCGTTGCCGTACAGCAGGATGTCGGCGCTGGCATCGATCAGGATCGAGTTGCGCACGCGATCCTGCCAGTAGTCGTAGTGGGCGATGCGGCGCAGGGAGGCTTCGATACCGCCGAGCACGATCGGCACGTGCTTGTAGGCTTCCTTGCAGCGCTGGCTGTAGACCAGGCTCGCGCGATCGGGACGCTTGCCGGCCATGCCGCCCGGGGTGTAGGCGTCGTCGGAACGGATTTTCTTGTCCGCGGTGTAACGGTTGATCATCGAGTCCATGTTGCCGGCCGCGACGCCGAAGAACAGGTTCGGCTCGCCGAGCTTCATGAAGTCGTCTTTGGACTGCCAGTTAGGCTGCGCAATGATCCCGACGCGGAAGCCTTGGGACTCCAGCAGCCGGCCGATGATCGCCATGCCGAACGACGGGTGATCGACGTAGGCATCACCCGTGACAATGATGATGTCGCAGGAATCCCAGCCAAGCTGATCCATCTCCTCCCTGCTCATCGGCAGGAACGGCGCTGGCCCGAAACATTCGGCCCAATATTTTGGATAGTCAAATAACGGCTTGGCTGCTTGCATGTCGATAACCGGTGTTGGCTTTCATTGAATTCGCGGGCGCGGAATATAGCACAAATTTTGACCAATTCCGACGACTGTGGTCGGTTTCTCTCAGCCTCGTCCACGGCCAAGCACTTTGTTCAACAAATGGGTTCACGACTTATTCAAGGATGAATACACATGCCTGTAAAACCACCCTCCAGAGGCGTCACCACCGTCGAAGTTCACAATCCACCTTCGACTTCAGCGACCAACCGTTCACCACAGCCCCCCGCTTCGCCTCTGATTCCCCCGGTCGTACGCCGCCCCCCTTCTCAACCTGCACCGGACAGGACTCCGGCATTTGCAGACCCGGACACGATCTCTCCCGCACCAGCCGTGACCTTCGACGAAATCCATTCCTCCCCGAGGGCAACACCGGTACGTCCTTCGTTTGATACCTATCGCATCCGTTTCGGGTCGCAGCTGCCAGAGGCCGATGTGCAAGGCTTCAGAAACTTCAAGGGGCGACTGTTCGTCGATGCGTACGATGGCAGCGTCCTGCAGGTTGGCCTGGACCCTGACAGCCGACTTTACCGGGCAAGGCTGAGCAATGAATTGAATCCCTCGGGCCCTGTTCTCGTTCAGGATCCCCAAAACAAGCGATGGCATCCGGTGGATGATTTCGAGGCTGAACCCATTGCGTTGACTTCCAGTCGACTGGAAGCGTTCAGGACGCCTCTGAATTTCGTCGGTGTCGCGCCGGACAGTGACGGTCTGCACAGCTTCGAAGGTAAGCGCTACGTGATCATCGACAGCCAGGCCTATCAAGTAATGCAGGACGTCGATGCATCCTCTCCCGCACACAAGGTCTGGCGGGTGGTCAAGCCGAAAGATCCTGTCGCCACTGACAGCGAAAACATCTACCGCGCCAGTCGGGGCGGTGAAACGCTGGCCATTGCCCGCACCGCCGACGGTTTTTGGGGTTTCAGTCTCGACGGACTAAAGGGTGGCATGCGTCGCAACGCGCAAGCTCAGGACAGCAAAGCCTATCTGCTTCAACGGCATGAACCCATCAGGAACGCCTTCGATGCCCTGGCCGCATCCAACAGGCGCTATGGCGAACTCTGGGCCAGCTCCGAACACCTGCCTGAGGGAAGTGACGCCGAGAAAGCCGCGCTGATCGAACTCGAAGTGCATGTGATCAAACACACAAGAATGCAGGCCGATTACGTCAAATCACTGATCGATAACAAGGACTGGTTGCTACTGCTCAAGGCTGGCGGGCTCTACAAAACCGAGCTTCATGCTCAGCAGATCAACAGAATCGACTACCTCAACAAATTGATTGCGGTCATGGATCGCAGGGTTCTGCCAACCCTGGATGTGATTACCGTCGAGTCGCTGAAGCGCAACCTTGTCCATCTCAACAAAAAGCTGAAGATCATGGACGATCGCCAGGCTGTGATGGATCAGATTCTAAAAGCTGATCGTAGCGCCCAAGGGGAGCTGGATGACATGAATCGCGGAATCCCCACTGTTGACCAGATCAACACCAGTAAATACAACATTTTCCTGCGCCTGATTTCTGACGATCCACAAAACCCGTCAAATCATGGCATGCGCACTGCCATGTCGATGCATTTGCTCAAACATGACCTGAACGAAGTTTCCGGATATCCCGAACCTCTCGCGCTGCAACTGGCGATCGAGAGCATCAAAAGCGACAGGGCCGGATTGGTGGCATTGATCACTTCGACACCCCCTACAAGGGCAGAGTACGTCAATCAGGCACTGTCACTGATGGATACCTTCGAATCGAAAATCGAAACCCGGCTGAATGAAATCTATGATCGGGTTGGCAGCAACAACGAACTGCCTGGCGACGATCATGATATCGACTTCGACTTCCTCCCGGCGCAACCTTCAGGAGCCGCCGAAATCGCAGCGCCGCGAAAGTTGTTCCGAACCCGTCAACATGGCACCTACCGGGTACTGGTGGGCGTTCAGGACACCGCTGCGGACGGCAGTGTCACGCTCAATGTTCCCGACATCTTCAAACCGAACGATCCACCTCAACGGTACGAGAAGAGAGAGGGTGAATGGCGGCCAGTGCGCCCCGCCCCGGCACCGGTTCCCAAACCTCAGCTGATGAACGAAGCCACAGCACGCCTTGGCAACGTGGAGGCGCATCTTGCCCAGGCAAGGATGATGGAAAACCGAAGGGACAACCCGACCACCATTGTCGAATACCTGGGGGCCGAGGTGGATCGACTCACAGATCTGGCGAAACGCCTCGAGACCCTCGATCAAATGGCAGTAGACGCTGAAACCACAGGTTTGATCGGGCGTCTGAAAGCTGCCGGCGACTCAATGGACGCCGAAGGCCAGGACATTCTGATACGGATGTATAAAAACAAGGATGTGCTGGACGTCCCGCGCCTGAGCTTCCTGCTCGATCACGCCCAGCTCAAGGTGGTCAAAACGGTGGCGCGCAAGCAACTTGGCAAGGGCAAAGACAGGTCATTTCTCGACGTCTATTCGATCATGGACCGCTCGGACAACACACCATTGTGGGAGGCCCACTTTCATTACGACAGGCAAGACCGCGCTGCGCTGGATTACACCGTCAAGGGTGCACATCTGAAAACGCTGGAGCAGCGCCTGCTCGGCAGCTCGTTTCAACAGCGCGAAGAACAGGCTGGGCGGCCCCACCAACGGATCTGGCGAGAACTCATCAGCCCAAGGGTTGCCCAGAAACTGTTTGATCATCTGGCGTGATCAGTTGCGTTACTCGTCGTCGTCGAAGTTGTAACTGCCCGGCGCGAGGTTTTCGAAACGCGTGTACTTGCCGATGAAGGCCAGGCGGATGAAGCCGATCGGGCCGTTCCGCTGCTTGCCGATGATGATTTCGGCGATGCCCTTGTGTTCGGTTTCCGGGTGATACACCTCGTCCCGGTACACGAACATGATCACGTCGGCGTCCTGCTCGATCGCTCCGGATTCCCGCAAGTCGGAGTTCACCGGACGCTTGTTGGGACGCTGTTCCAGGGAACGGTTGAGCTGCGACAGGGCGACTACCGGGCAGTTGAATTCCTTGGCCAGGGCTTTCAGGGATCGGGAGATCTCGGAAATCTCGTTGGTCCGGTTGTCGCCGCTGGAGCCCGGGATCTGCATCAGCTGCAGGTAGTCGATCATGATCAGGCCGATGTCGCCGTGCTCGCGCACCAGACGCCGGGTCCGGGCACGCATTTCCGACGGGCTGATGCCGGCGGTGTCATCGATGAACAGCTTGCGGTCGTTGAGCAGGTTGACCGCCGAGGTCAGGCGCGGCCAGTCGTCGTCTTCCAGCTGGCCGGAACGCACCTTGGTCTGGTCGATACGACCGAGGGACGACAGCATACGCATGATCAGCGATTCGCCTGGCATCTCGAGGGAGTACACCAGCACGACCTTGTCGCTGCGCAACACGGCGTTTTCCACCAGGTTCATCGCGAAGGTGGTCTTACCCATCGAAGGACGGCCGGCGACGATGATCAAGTCGGCCGGTTGCAGGCCGCTGGTCTTCTCGTCGAGGTCGGTGTAGCCGGTGGACAGGCCGGTGATCGAGTCGGCGGTGTTGAACAGGGTATCGATGCGGTCGATGGCCTTGGTCAACAGGTCATTCACCCCCACCGGGCCGCCGGTTTTCGGCCGGGCTTCGGCAATCGCGAAGATCTGCCGCTCGGCTTCGTCGAGGATTTCCTCGGCGGTGCGACCTTCGGGGTTGAAGGCGCTGTCGGCAATTTCCGTGCTGATACCGATCAACTGACGCAACGTCGCACGCTGGCGGACGATCTGCGCATAGGCCTTGATGTTGGCGACGGACGGCGTGTTTTTCGCCAGTTCGCCCAGGTAACCGAGGCCGCCGACCTGCGAAGTCTGTCCTTCCTTGTCCAGTTGCTCGGCAAGGGTCACGACGTCGATCGGCAAGTTCTGATCGGCCAGTTTGGCGATCGCACGGAAAATCAGACGGTGGTCATGCCGGTAGAAATCGCCGTCGGAGACTTGATCGAGCACGCGTTCCCAGGCGTTGTTGTCCAGCATCAGACCACCGAGCACGGCCTGTTCGGCCTCGATGGAATGCGGCGGCACCTTCAGCGCAGCGGTTTGCAGATCGTATTGCTCGGGAGCGGAGATTTCGTTCATGGCCACTTTTTAATCAGGAAAAGCAGGGAGTGCAGAAAGACAAAGGGCACGACCTGTAAACAGGATCGTGCCCGATGTTAACCGTCTGACGGACAGGCCGCCAGTCGATCAGGGTGTTGCTTAAGCTGCTACCACGACAACGCGCACGGTGGCTTCAACTTCGGCGTGCAGGTGCACAGCCACGTCGAATTCACCCACGTTGCGGATGGTGCCGTTCGGCAGACGAACTTCGCTTTTCGCCACTTCAACGCCGGAGGCGGTCAGTGCGTCAGCGATGTCGTGAGTACCGATCGAACCGAACAGCTTGCCTTCGTCGCCAGCGGTGGCAGTGATGGTCACTTCCAGCTCGGCCAGTTGGGCAGCACGGCTTTCAGCCGATGCTTTACGGTCTGCGGCGGCTTTTTCCAGCTCAGCGCGACGCTCTTCGAACGCAGCCAGGTTGGCAGCGGTCGCAGCGGTGGCTTTGCCGAAAGGCAGCAGGTAGTTACGGCCGTAACCGGCCTTAACGTTTACTTTGTCGCCCAGGTTGCCCAGGTTGGCGATTTTTTCCAGAAGGATCAGTTGCATGTGGAAATCCTCTTAACTTTTAACCTTCACCGTTCGCGTTATCGGTGTCTTTCGACACCCGACCGCGAAAATCAATCAGGCTGTCGACAATGGCCAGAACCACGAGCAACGGATAGATCAGCTGCATGAACAGCAACAGCGTCACGTACAACCCCACCAGCCAGAAACCGGCCAGTCGCCTTTGCGCCACCAGCCCGTGAATCAGGGCCAGCCCGGCGAACACCAGCGGCACACTGCACAACGGCGTCAACATGGCCATCTGTGCACCGAGATTCGGGCCCAGAAGCATCAACGCCAGCAGCAACATCGCCGGTCCCAGCGGGATCCGGATGGCGCGAAACTCGCGACCAAAACCACCCGGGTTGTACAACAACGCCTGCCAATAACGCCCGACAATCAGGCTCAGCACGCTGACGATCTGCAACAAGGCCGCAATCAGGCCGGTCAGGACCGGTGCGATCAGCGACGCGAAACGCGCCTGCTCGTCTACCGACAATTGTTGGTAGGCATCACCGAGAAGCGCGGGCATGACCTTTACCAAGGCCTGCGCCAGCATCTCGATCTGGGGCGCGAACACCGCCCCGAGCACCACTGAAAACACCAGCCCCATGGCTACGCTGACCAGCAGCGTACGGACCCAGGACTCGCTTGCGCGCAATACCAGCGCAAGCCCCGAAGACCCCAGCAGCACCAGAAGTGCCCGTGGGTCATCGGCATACAACCACCAGATCAATGCTGGCAGCAGTCCCAGCGACACGACGCCCAGGGCGTCGGCCAATCCGCGCCGCAGAAGCACAAGGCTCCCGGCGGCAGCACCCAACCAATACAACAACGGCAATGTTGCACACCCGGCCACTACGAGAGTGGCCTGCATACGGCCGCGCATGATGAACTCAGCTAAGGCACGCATGCATTCAATCCTTTGCTACTTGTCGACTGCCCGGTCTCAGCGGCCGTGGCTGTCGGTGTAGGCCAGCAGGGCCAGGAAGCGGGCGCGCTTGATAGCGGTGGCCAGCTGACGCTGATAACGAGCTTTGGTACCGGTGATGCGGCTTGGAACGATTTTGCCGGTCTCGGATACGTAGGCTTTCAGAGTGTTGAGATCTTTGTAGTCGATCTCCTTCACGTCTTCAGCGGTGAAGCGGCAGAATTTACGACGACGGAAGAAACGTGCCATTTGATAGGCTCCTTAAAAGGTCCGTGGATTACTCGTCAGCGTTATCGCTGTTGTCGCTGTCGCTATCGCTGTCATCGCCATCGGCGCTGCCATCGTGCTCAGGACGTTCGCGACGCTCACGGCGCTCACTGCGGTTTTCTTCAGCCTTGAGCATCTCGGACTGGCCGGTAACGGCTTCGTCGCGACGGATGACCAGGTTACGGATCACAGCATCGTTGTAGCGGAAGTTGTCTTCCAGCTCGGCCAGGGCCTTGCCAGTGCACTCAACGTTCAGCATCACGTAGTGAGCCTTGTGAACATTGTTGATTGCGTAGGCCAGTTGACGACGGCCCCAGTCTTCCAGACGGTGGATTTTGCCGCCGTCTTCTTCGATCAGCTTGGTGTAACGCTCAACCATGCCGCCGACTTGCTCGCTCTGGTCAGGGTGGACCAGAAAGATGATTTCGTAATGACGCATGAATGCTCCTTACGGGTTGTAGCCTGCCGCTCAAAAACGGTCAGACAAGGAGTGAATGACACTTATGGACTTGCTGGCGCGGGGCACATGCATGCCTGCCGCCACAGCAAGGGGCGCAATTGTAGAGAAGGGACTGAAGAGGTGCAAGGCAATTGGTGATTATTTGAACAGTTCATTCACTTTACCAATCTGCACCTTTTCGCAGAACCAATGTGGGAGCGGGCTTGCTCGCGAAT
>NZ_JBQEQB010000012.1:0-3983 GCF_052046055.1 Pseudomonas sp. 22082 | reverse complement strand
CCCGCTCCCACATTTGAATCGGCGTGAGGCTTAAGCCTTTTTGGCAGCCGCCTTGGCCTTGGCACCGCGCTGACGCTGGGCTTCGAACAGGCACACGCCGGTCGCAACCGAGACGTTGAGACTGCTGACGCTACCGGCCATCGGCAAGTGCACCAGGTAATCGCAATGCTCGCGTGTCAGGCGGCGCATGCCTTTGCCTTCGGCGCCCATGATCAGGATGGTCGGGCCGGTCAGGTCCTGGTCATAGATGCTGACCTCGGCCTCACCCGCCGTACCGACAATCCACAACCCACGCTGCTGGAGCTTCTCCAGAGTGCGTGCAAGGTTGGTAACGGCCACCAGCGGAATCACTTCCGCCGCGCCGCAAGCCACTTTACGCACCACAGGCGTCAGGGTGGCCGACTTGTCCTTCGGCACGATGACCGCCAGCGCACCGGCAGCGTCCGCCGAGCGCAGGCAGGCGCCGAGGTTGTGCGGATCGGTCACGCCGTCGAGCACCAGCAACAGCGGCGCGCCTTCGGTGCGATCGAGCAGCTCGTCGAGCATCGCTTCGCCCCAGACCTGGCTCGGGCTGACGTCCGCCACCACGCCCTGGTGCACGCCTTCAACCCAGGCGTCCATTTCGCGGCGCTCGGCCTGACCGATCTGGACCCGGTTTTCGTTGGCCAGCTCGATCAGCGTTTGCACGCGCGGATCGTTGCGACTCTCGGCCAGCCAGATCTGCTTGACGCGTTTAGGGTGGTGACGCAGCAACGCTTCTACCGCGTGAACGCCGTAGATTTTTTCCAACTGACTCATGACTTCGCCTTCGGTTTACGCGCCCCGCCACTTTTGGCTGGAGCGGAACCCGCTTTCGGCGGGCCTTTACGGTGTTTGCTCGGTTTGGCTGGCTTGCCGCCGGAAGCCTTGTCAGGCGCCGACCGTCCGGCCTTTCCCCCGGACGCCGCTTTACCACCGTTTTTGGCATCGGCCAGCAAGGCCTTCTTCAATTCACGGCTTTTGCGCAGCTCGGCGTTTTTCGCCACGGCATCGCTCGGACGATAGGCCTCGACAGCCTTCTCCTTGGCCGGACGACGGCTGGCGGTTTTTGCCGGAGCCTTTTCTTCCACAACCTTGGCTGCAGGAGTGGTCGTCTCGGCGCCACGCTTCTTGCGGCCGATCGGCGCGCTGATGGTTTTTTCAGCCATCTCGAAGTCGATCTTGCGCTCGTCGAGATCGACGCGCATGACGCGCACTTCAACGGTATCGCCAAGACGGAAGCTGCGACCGGTGCGCTCACCCGCCAGGCGGTGGTGCACAGGGTCGAAGTGGTAGTAGTCACCCGGCAACGCCGTAACGTGCACCAGACCTTCGACGTAAATATCGGTCAGTTCGACGAACAGCCCGAAACCGGTCACGGCAGTGATCACGCCCGGGAACGATTCGCCCACGCGGTCTTTCATGAACTCGCACTTGAGCCAGTTCACCACGTCGCGGGTCGCTTCGTCGGCACGGCGCTCGCTCATCGAGCACTGCTCGCCGAGTTGCTCCAGCGCTGCTTCGTCGTACGGATAGATGCGCGCCTTCGGAATGGTCATCGCACCGGCACGGCGAACGTGCGGGGTGTCCTGTTTCGAATGGATCACGCTGCGGATCGCCCGGTGCGTGAGCAGGTCCGGGTAACGACGGATCGGCGAGGTGAAGTGGGTATAGGCTTCGTAATTCAGGCCGAAGTGGCCTTCGTTCTGGGCGCTGTACACCGCCTGGCTCAGGGAGCGCAGCATCACGGTCTGGATCAGGTGGAAATCCGGACGGTCCTTGATGCTGGCCAACAGGGCCTGATAGTCCTTCGGCGACGGGCCATCCTTGCCTTTGTGCAGGGACAGACCGAGTTCACCCAAGAACGCGCGCAGTTTTTCCAGACGCTCCGGAGGCGGGCCGTCGTGGACACGGTACAGCGCAGGGATCTCGTGCTTCTTCAGGAATTCGGCGGTGGCCACGTTGGCCGCCAGCATGCATTCCTCGATCAGCTTGTGCGCGTCGTTACGGGTGGTCGGACGGATTTCGGCAATCTTGCGCTCGGAACCGAAGATGATCCGGGTTTCCTGCGTTTCGAAATCGATCGCGCCACGTACATGACGGGCAGCCAGCAATACCTTGTACAGCGCGTAGAGTTGCTTGAGGTGCGGCAAGACGTCGGTGTATTCACCGCGCAGCTTGCGCCCTTCTGTCGCTTTCGGCGTTTCCAGCATCGCGCTGACCTTGTTATAGGTCAGACGGGCGTGGGAATGGATCACTGCTTCATAGAAGCAGTAGTCGGTCATTTCGCCGGACTTGGAGATGGTCATCTCGCAAACCATGGCCAGACGGTCGACATGCGGATTCAGCGAGCACAGGCCGTTGGACAACTGCTCCGGGAGCATCGGCACCACGCGCTCGGGGAAGTACACCGAGTTGCCGCGCACCTGGGCTTCGTTGTCCAGAGCCGAACCGATCTTCACATAGCTGGAAACGTCGGCAATCGCCACGTACAACTTCCAGCCGCCGGAGAACAGGCGCAGTTTGCCCGGCTTGGCTTCGCAGTAGACCGCGTCGTCGAAGTCGCGGGCATCTTCGCCGTCGATGGTGACGAACGGCAGATGGCGCAGGTCGACGCGTTTCTCTTTGTCTTTTTCTTCGACTTCCGGCTTGAGCTTGCCGGCTTCCTTCAGAACGGCTTCAGGCCAGACGTGCGGAATGTCGTAGGTGCGCAGGGCGACATCGATTTCCATGCCCGGCGCCATGTAGTTGCCGACCACTTCGATCACATCACCTTGCGGCTGGAAGCGCGGCGTCGGCCAGTGAGTGATTTTCACCTCGACGAACTGACCGATCTGGGCGTTGGCGTTACGGCCCGGCGTCACCAGCACTTCCTGCTGGATCTTCGGGTTGTCCGCGACGACGAAGCCGATACCGCCTTCTTCGAAGTAGCGGCCGACGATGCTTTCGTGGGCACGGGACACCACTTCGACGATCACGCCTTCGCGACGACCGCGACGGTCCAGGCCGGAGACACGGGCCAGGGCACGGTCGCCGTCGAACACCAGACGCATTTGCGCCGGGCTCATGAACAGGTCGTCGGAGCCGTCATCCGGCACCAGGAAGCCGAAGCCGTCCCGGTGACCACTGATGCGACCGAGGATCAGGTCGAGCTTGTCGACTGGTGCATACGTACCACGGCGGGTATAGATCAGTTGAGCGTCGCGCTCCATGGCGCGCAGGCGGCGGCGCAGGGCTTCGATCTGGTCTTCTGTGGTCAGACCAAACTCTTCGACCAGTTGCTCGCGGGCAGCAGGCGAACCTCGATCAGCAAGGTGCTGAAGGATCAGTTCGCGGCTGGGAATAGGGTTTTCATATTTTTCCGCTTCACGAGCGGCCTCGGGATCGAGGGACTGCCAATCGGCCATTAGAGAGTTTTCACCTTGTCTATATGCGGGTTAGTTTGGCATAGGCGCCATCAAACGGGAAATTTCAGACTATAAAGGCCTTTCTAAAGCCCTCTATCGACGTTCGAAAGCCGTTTTGAACACCGCTGGTAAAAAAAATCATTTTTTTTGCCGGCAGGGGTTTACAGTTAAAAAGTCGCTCCGTATAGTGCGCGCCATCGACGACGTACACACGTTGACGAGATGCCCAGGTGGTGAAATTGGTAGACACGCCAGCTTCAGGTGCTGGTGACCTTACGGTCGTGGAAGTTCGAGTCTTCTCCTGGGCACCAATTTCGAGTTTGAGACTAGATCAGTTTCAAGACTCACACAAAAACCCGCGAAAGCGGGTTTTTTGCATTCTGCCCCCCGCTTTTTCTGAAATTGATTTATTAAAATCAAATCAGGGGTTTACAGATCAAAAGGCGCTCCGTATAGTGCGCCACATCAACAGCGGCGACGCTGAAGATGAAGCCCAGATGGTGAAATTGGTAGACACGCCAGCTTCAGGTGCTGGTGACCTTACGGTCGTGGAAGTTC
>NZ_JBQEQB010000011.1:0-198489 GCF_052046055.1 Pseudomonas sp. 22082 | reverse complement strand
CGCTTGTATGTTTAGACTTGAAGGGGTGGGCGGGACTAAAAGCTCGATTCCGACTCTAGCCAGTACGGACCGTGGGAGACTTCTCGTCCCGCCCTTTCTACCTAAAGCGCCGATAAGGAATTCATCGGTAAAACCGACGATAGAGGCAAGCCAGCGCTACGGTAGACCCCGACAA
The DNA here is from genome assembly GCF_052046055.1 of Pseudomonas sp. 22082. Lineage (NCBI taxonomy): Bacteria > Pseudomonadati > Pseudomonadota > Gammaproteobacteria > Pseudomonadales > Pseudomonadaceae > Pseudomonas > Pseudomonas sp. 22082. The sequence goes on along the minus strand of NZ_JBQEQB010000011.1, from coordinate 198,314 downwards.
GCTCTTAAACCCTAGCTCCGAGGATTCGTCATGACAATCCTTACCTCGCCAACGGTGATTGGTGTCGATGTGGCCAAGGCCGAAATCGTCGTTTATCGCGAAGATCTGAAAATCATCCAGGCCATCAACAACGACCGCACATCTGTAGGTCATTGGCTGAAGACCCTGCCCGCCCAAAGCTCAATCGCCCTGGAAGCCACTAATCTCTACCACCTGGACACGGCCGAACTGGCCCATGGTATGGGGCATCGGGTTTACATCGTGGACCCTTACCGGGTGAGCCATTACCGCGAAAGCATCGGTCAGCGTGCAAAAACCGACCCTTGTGATGCACGTCTTCTGGCGCGTTATCTAACCAGTGAACAGCATCGGCTGCGGGTCTGGAACCCACCACCGCGGCACTACACAGTGTTGAAAAGTCTGCTTAACAAGCGTGCACAGCTGATGAAGGTCCGAGTCAGTATCAAGCTGAGCTGGTCAACCGAACCTCTTCTTGAAGATCTTTTGGCCGATGGGTTGAAGCATTTCAAACAGCTGGATCAGGCCATTCAGGAGTTGCTTCGTAAAGTCAGCCAAGAAGCCGGAATTAGTGAAAACATCAGACGCTGCAAAGCGATTGAAGGAGTTGGTGAACTCACGGCAACGGGCCTGGCAACTACATACATGCGAGGTGAGTTCGCCAGCGCCGATGCGTTCATCGCCTTTCTGGGAATGGACTTGAAGGCAAAAGACTCAGGTAAGAAACACAGTCCTCGCCACTTGAGCAAAAAAGGTGACGGGGAATTACGGCGTCTTGCACACAATGCAGCTATGGCAGCTTGTCGGTCCCCTGTCTGGAAACCGTTCTATGAGTCCTATCTGGCAAGAGGTCTAGCCAGAACCCAAGCCTTGGTCATCCTCGCCCGCAAGCTTTGCCGGGTGGCATTCGCCCTCATGAAAAACCAGAGCGAATACCAACCGAATTTAAGGTTGCAGGGTTCCCCTGCAACATAGAATCTCCCACATTTGGAATGCGTTCCCCCTGTGGGAGCGGGTTTGCTCGCGAATGGGGCGACGCGGTCTTACAGGCTGATCGGCGTGGCTTCGAACTTCACCCGCGGATGCGCAATCCGGTCTTGCGCACGCACAAGTTGCAGCTCGTAACTGGCGCAGGCCTGGGTTTCCAGCAGCACTTCATGCACCGCCGCTGCGGTGAATTCAAAAGCCGCCACCAGGCTGTCACCGAGCAGCACTCTCGCCAGGAACAGACCGGACGTCAGATCGCCCACCCCCACCGGCTGACGCGGAAACGCCAGCAGCGGACGCCGCAGATGCCAGCTGCCCTCGGCCGTCACCAGCAACATTTCAAAGCCATCCGCCGGTTTGCCCGGATAATCCAGATGCTTGACCAGCACCGCTTTCGGCCCACGCGCCAGAAGCGCCCGCGCCATCGCCAGGCAATCGAACAGCGACTGCGGCTTGCGCCCGGAGAAGCTGTCCAGCTCCAACTGGTTCGGGCACATGAAATCCGCAACGGCAGCGGCCTCCTCCAGCAGGAAGTCACTGACTTCAGCAGGAACGCTGCAGCCCTTTTCCGGATGCCCCATCACCGGGTCGCACAGATAAAGGGCTTTCGGGTTGGCCGCCTTGATCCGCTCGATGCCACTGAGAATCGCCCGCCCCTGCGCCGCACTGCCGAGATAACCTGACAGCACCGCATCACAATTGCCCAGCTCACCGATCGCGGCGATGCCCTCGACCAGCTCGGGGATCCGGTGCGGTGCCAGCACTTCACCGGCCCACTGGCCGTACTGGGTGTGGTTGGAGAACTGCACCGTATTGAGCGGCCAGACATTCACCCCGACCCGCTGCATCGGAAAAACCGCAGCGCTGTTGCCGGCGTGGCCGAACACCACATGGGACTGGATGGCGAGCAGATGAGGCGTACGTTTCATTCGGGTTTTTCCGTAAAACGATTGAAATTCAAGCCGCGCAGTATGCGACGAAACGCAGCCTGTACGACAGACCGGCGACGCAGTTAAGCTGACGCCATCATTTGGAGTTTCGTGTTGATGCTCACCCTGGAAAACATTTTCGTGCTGATGCTGTTCGCCGTCGCCGGTGCATGGCTCTGGCACAACCACGGCTTGCGCGAGCGGGCGCTGGAGCGGGTCAAACAGCATTGCGCGAATGTCGGCGTCGAGTTGCTCGACGGTAACGTGGCGCTGAAGAAGATCGGTCTGATCAAGGACGCCAGTGGCCGGCGACGTCTGGCTCGGGTCTACAATTTCGAATTTACCGTGACCGGCGAAACCCGACATAACGGCACGATCACCCAGTTCGGTGCGCACAGCGCGCAGATTGAACTGGCGCCCTACCCGGCACCGTTCGATGACACACCACCCGTGGTGGAGGTGACAAAACCGCGTGGTGAAGTGATCGAGCTGAGCCAGTGGCGTCAGGAGCACACCAAGTGGAAGCCTTGAATCAGCTCGCCTGAAGCCGACACCGGGCCAGCCCGGCCTGTAATTCACCGACCGCTTGCGGCTCGTCGAAAATCAGCTCGATCCGGCAATCCTTGCGCCATTCACTGGGCAGCCAGCTGAGCTCGGCATTGTCCAGCGCATTGGCTGACTGCCAGCCGACAGGGCTGTGAATCACCAGTTTGGCCCGGCGCCAGTTCAGGCTTTTCAGCCATTGGGTTATCCCCGACACATCGAACACCTGGCTCGGATGCCAGCGCCAACCGATGCTCCAGCCACCCTCCTGGGCCTGACTCAGGCAGATCGGCAGCGCCGGATCGCTCCAGATAGCCGGCATTTGCGCCAGCCCCTGGGGCACGATCAACTTATCCACACCGGCCTGCGCCTGCACGGCCAGCCCCGGCAACTCGCTGAGCGGCAGCATGGCCTGTTGCGTCCAGATCAGCCGGACAGGTGGCAACTGTCGGGCGATTCGCTCGCGCGTGGGCTCGTCGAGGTTTTCTGCTTTGTTCAACAGCAGCAGGCCCGCACTGGCCGAGGTCTCTTGCTGTGCGTCCGGCAGCGGTTTGCCTGCGGCGAGGGCCTGGGCGTCCAGCACCAGCACGCAAGGTTGTACGGCAAGTACGCCTTGCCATGGCCCCTCGTTCAGCTGCTTCAGCAACTGTGCCGGATGTCCGAGCCCGGACGGCTCGATGAACAACCGATCCGGCCGTGCCTTGCGCAACAATCGCCCCAGACCGATCTGGAACGGCGCACCGTTCACGCAACACAAACAGCCCCCGGCCACTTCGCCCAGTGCGATACCATCGGCGTCGCGGGTCAACAGCGCAGCGTCGAGCCCGATCTGACCGAACTCGTTGATCAGCACTGCCCAGCGCTCGCCCGCCGGTCGCTGGGCCATGAGCTGGCGAATCAGGCTGGTCTTGCCCGCGCCCAAGGGGCCGGCGATGACGTGGGTGGGAATGTTCTGCAACATGATCAAGATTTCTGGAGGTCGAAGATGCGGTGGATGGGATGGTCGTTGCTGCTGACGCTGGTGTCGGGCGAGGCTTTGGCCCAGGCCTGCGTGGTGCACAGCCAGGCGGAGCGGCTCGACGTGAAAGTCTGCCAGCAGAACCGCAACATCCCGGAGAAACTGTTCAACGACGGCTTCTGCCAGCCGACCCTGGCCGGGCAGAAAGTCGAGGTTCAATACGCCGACCAGTGCCCCGCCGGCGCGTTCGGCGTGTGCAGCAACGCGCAAGTCGCCAATATGCCTTATCGCCAGGATATCCACTATTACGGCATAGCCACCGATGCGGCGTATTTGCAGCCCTATTGCGAGGGCCAGAGCCAGGGGAAGTGGCTCAAGCCCTGAGGCGCTATCCAAGCCAGTCGAGGGTCAGCAGCAGTCGCCGCTCTCCCGGCGTCGGTTGTGGCGAGCGATGGATCAGGCCGAAACCTTCGTTGCCGTGCCATTTTTCGCCCTTGAGCAATGCCACTTCGCCCCGATTCAATTGCTGAATCCGTGACGCTTCCTGCGGCTCGGCTTGCGGCTGTCCCAGTTGCCCACGGTCCATCTGCCCTTCCCTTAACCATTCACTGCCGACACCTGCGTACGTCGTAATCAATCGCACCGGCACATGATCGACGTGAAAACGCGGACACATGGCCTTGTCCAATACCCGCAAGCGCAAGCCGATTCGCCGCGCGCCCAGCAGGCACGCGAAGGCACTGACCAGCCATTTCAGATCAGTGATGAACCCTTCATAGCCCTCCAGGTCGCGAAAACCGCCGGCCAGTCCCCTGAGATCCGGTTCTGCGTCTTCGTCCGGCAATTCCAAGCACAGTGCCTCGGCGTAGGGTTCGTTCAGAGACAACAACAAGTCCGCAAACTCGGCAATGTGCAGCGGAAGCTGCCGTTGCCAGACCGCGAGGTTGGTCTCATCGTCAAGAATGTCCGCCAGCGCCTGCGGGGTCTGGCCGAACGATTGATGACGTGTACTGCCTGGCAGCGGTTTCAGGGCGAGCATCAGGCCACCTCGTCGTGCCAGGAGCCAAACGGATCGGTCAGTTGAAGCCAGCCTTGAGTACCGAGCGCCATTTCATCATCGGTCAGCAGGCAATCATCCAGTTCCGACGACAGCTGTGCGAAATCGATGTTCTGCCCGATAAACACCAGCTCCTGACGACAGTCGCCTACGCTGGCGATCCAGTTTTCCATGATCGCGGCGGTACTTTCCTGATCCTGCGGCCACTGTTCTTTCGGCACGAAGCGCCACCAGCGCCCGGCGAAACCATGGCGCATCAAGCCACCTGCCTGGGACCAGCTACCGGCGTCCGTGGGTTTGCTGGCCAGCCAGAAGAAGCCTTTGGAGCGCAGCAGTTTGCCGTTTACCCAAGGGCGATCGATGAAGTCGAAGAAACGCTGCGGATGAAAGGGCCGGCGCGCCCGATAGGCCGTGGATGCGATGCCGTACTCCTCGGTTTCCGGCACATGTTCGCCACGCAATTCCTGCAACCAGCCCGGGGCCTGGGCGGCTTTTTCGAAGTCGAAACGACCGGTATTGAGAATTTTCTCCAGCGGTACCTCACCCATGACCATCGGAATGATCTCGGCCTGAGCGTTGAGGCGTTTGAGAATGGCCATCAGCTCTTCCCGCTCGCGACTGCTGATCAGGTCGATCTTGCTGATCAACAGGACGTCGGCGAATTCGATCTGCTCGATCAACAGGTCGGTGATCGAGCGCTCATCTTCTTCACCGAGGAATTCGCCACGGGAGGCGAGATTTTCGGCGGCCTGGTAGTCCGGCAGGAAGTTCATGCCGTCGACTACAGTGACCATGGTGTCGAGGCGTGCGATGTCGGCGAGGCTTTGCCCCTGCTCATCACGGAAGGTGAATGTCTCGGCCACTGGCAGCGGCTCGGAGATTCCAGTGGACTCGATCAGCAAATAGTCGAAGCGGCCTTCGCGGGCCAACTGACTGACCTCTTCCAGAAGGTCTTCACGTAACGTACAGCAGATACAGCCATTGCTCATTTCCACGAGCGTCTCTTCAGCACGGTTCAGGCTGACATCACGCTGGACTTCGCTGCCATCGATGTTGATCTCGCTCATATCGTTGACGATAACGGCGACGCGCAAATCATCTCTGTTACGTAGTACGTAATTCAAAAGTGTACTTTTTCCGGCGCCGAGAAAGCCGGACAAAACGGTCACGGGAAGTCGGGAAGACATTGGATAAACCTCATCAGACGGTCGCTAAACAGCGCTGGAGGCTCTCGGGGCGAGCGTTCTTGGGCTTCGATGGGGGTCACCAAGGAAACGGACGCTTGAAATGGAAGCCACAGAAAGCCTTGTCCGATGAATGTTATAGTATAACAACAAAGTCAATCCACTCTCTTCTTGCCCAAACTGACAAAGGGCCGGAAGCTGTAATCAGGTCGTCGCCGAGTTACGTCATGAAAACCGCGTTGAAATACTCGTTTATCTGCCTGGCATTGCTAGCGGTTAATGCCAAAGCACAACTGCCGGGGCTCGCCAATTGCACGCGCAGCGCGAACTTGTTGGCGTGCATCGATGGCAACGGCAACGCCTACAGCGTCAACACCGTCGGCAGCACGATGTACCTGCGTGGATTTGAAAAAGCGGGAAACCGCTATTGGGCGCAAACCAACAGCCGCTATGGGCAACTGACCTTCTTCACCGGCATCGCTTCCGATGGGGAAGCCTGGGTTGGCTACAACCGGCGCGTGGGCTGGACGACGATCAACCGGTTTTCCAGCTCAGGCGGCAGCAGTGCGAAGTTCACCTGCAGCCGGATCACTGGCTGCTAAACCCGCGATCCTTTCTGCTCTTGTAGCCAGGCCATGTAGCTGTCGACAGGTGGATTCTTCTGGAAATAACGCTGCAACCCCTCAAACAAACCGTCTGCCACGGCTTGCTGATGACGCGCGGTCACCAAGCGCTGACTGTCCCGCGCGTTGGAAATGAACCCGGTTTCCACCAGGATTGACGGCACATCCGGCGATTTCAGAACGGCAAATCCAGCCTGTTCCACGCGCTTTTGGTGCAGCGTGGTGATGCCGGCCAGACTGCCCAGCACTGTGCTTCCGAGTTGTAGACTGGCGGCGATGGTTGCATTCATCGACATGTCGAGGATCACGCCAGCGAGCATCGGGTCCTTGTCTTTGAGATTGAGCAGGCTGGTTGCACCGAGCAGATCCACACCGTTCTCACGCTGCGCCATGAACCGCGCGGTGGCGGACGTAGCGCCACCTTCGGACAAGCAGTACACCGACGCCCCGGAAGCCGTCAGACGCGGTGCAGCATCGGCATGCACCGAGATGAACATGTCAGCCTTGTGCTGACGCGCGATCTCCACACGCTTGCGTAACGGGACGAAGAAGTCGTCATTACGCACCAGCTTCACATCAAAGCCTTTCTCTCGCTTAAGCCGACGTGCAAGCAATTGCGCAATGGACAAAACCACATCCTTTTCACGCTCGCCCTTGGCGCCAATTGCACCCGGATCTTTTCCTCCATGCCCTGGGTCCACCACCACCATGACGTCGCGCTTGGGGTGAGATTTTTCCTGAGGTGTTTCACGTGGAACGCTCGCAGGCAACCCCGGTGATGCACTCATCAAGTCCAAAACCAGACGGTGCCCTTGCCCATCTTGAGGCGCCAGCAAGAATGAATTGAGCTGAACCGGGCTGCTTAAATCCAGCACGATCCGGGTGTTCCCTTGGCCAAAATGGCCGGAGCGAATCGAATGAATAGGGGTGCCGGATAAGGCCAACTGGCTGAAATCTCCATTCAGGCTGGCACCGCTCAAATCGATGATCAACCGTTCCGGTGCACTCAAGGTAAACGTTTTGTAGCTCACGGGACCACTCAGATCGAACACCAGCCGAAGCTTGTCATCCGAACGCCAGAGCCGCGCATTGCGTATCTGCGTGGCGGACACCGAAAAAGGCAAAACAAAGGCCGCGCTGGCCAGCATCAGGTTGAGCAAATGGCGTCTGTGCATATGAAAGCCTGTTCATGAAAAAGGCATCGTGGTTTGAATTGTTATAATGTAACATTAAATTCAATCACCATGATGGAACTGCTCATGAACGCGCTGACTTTGCCGGATGTCGCGGCTCAAGCCGCCCGCCAGGCCCTGCCTCTCGAATGGGTGGGGATGTGCGGCATCGCATTACCTGTGTTTATCGAAGGCCAACGCCTGGCTGCCAAAGCGGATGCAGGCGTCAGCCTGGATGATGGAGACGCACGAGGCATTCACATGTCGCGGCTCTATCTGGGGCTGGAAGCGCTGGAGCAGCAGAACCTTTCTCCCGCCCTTTTGCGAAAAGTTCTGCAGCGTTTTCTCGATAGCCACGAAGATCTGTCCGAAGCCGCCTATCTCAATATCCACACCGATTTACTACTGAGAAGGCCGGCATTGATCAGTCCTTTGGCAGGATGGAAATCTTATCCCGTCACTGTTTCAGCCCACCTGAAAAGCAAAATGTTCCACGTGGAACTGAAAATGGAGGTGGCTTACTCGTCGACTTGCCCGTGTTCTGCAGCATTGGCGAGGCAACTGATCCAGCAACAATTCATCGACGACTTTGCCAACAAGCCACTGCAGCACGCCGACGTGTTGGCGTGGTTGGGTTCGACCCAAGGCATCGTGGCCACACCTCACAGCCAACGCAGTACCGCACAGCTGCATCTCCACCTGGATGAATTCGTCGACGAACTACCGCTGACGTCCATCATCAACGACGCCGAAGCAGCCCTCGGCACCGCCGTGCAAACCGCTGTGAAACGCGCCGACGAACAGGCCTTCGCCCTCGCCAACGGCCAGAACCTGATGTTCTGCGAAGACGCTGCTCGACGCCTGAATCTGGCCCTGCGTCGTTCAGCCGGTATCAGCGAGTTCCACGTCCGAGTCATCCACGCCGAAAGCCTTCATGCCCACGATGCGGTCGCCGAAAGTCACTGGCGCCGGGAGCAGCCATGATTCGTTGCCAGAACCTGAGCTGGGGAACACCCGGCCAACCGCTCACTGCGCCTCTGAACCTTCGGCTGGAAAGCGGCAGCCTGACCGCAATCATCGGCGTCAACGGCAGCGGCAAAAGCAGCCTGCTCAAAGTTATCGCCGGATTACAGCGACCGCTGGCCGGCAAAGTCGAACTGGGTGTTCCACGCCAAAGCGGTTTGTCCTTCCTGCCTCAGCAACAGCATCTGGATCGACAGTTCCCGATCAGTCTTCAAGAGTTGGTGGCCGCCGGTTTCTGGGGGCGACGACTGTCATCGCAACTCAGGGCCCAGCGTCTCGAATCCGCACTGGAAGACTGGCATCTGAGCGGTCTGGAGCATCGTCCCCTGATGGCTCTCTCCGGCGGAGAACTGCAACGCGCCCTGCTGGCCCGATTGAGTCTGGTCGACACTCCGTTGCTGCTGCTCGACGAACCCCATGCCGCGCTCGACGAACTGGGGCAGAAACTGTTGTGGCAACACCTGCACGCCTGGCATGAGCAGGGACGAACCCTGGTCGTGGTTTGCCATGACCTTGCCGCCGTGCGCCAACACATTCCACAGACCTTGCTGATCAAACAGAACGGCTGCGCATTCGGCAGCAGCACCGACCTCATCCAGCAAACGCCTCACACGCAGGTGGCTTGATGCTGACGCTCAGCCATTTATGGCAGCCGTTCCACGAGTTCGTCTTCATGCGCCGGGCCCTGCTCGGCGGTCTGGTCCTGGCGTGCAGCACGGCGCCACTGGGCGTGTTTCTGATCTTGCGCCGGATGAGCCTGATTGGCGACGCCGTTGCCCACGGCATCCTCCCTGGCGCCGCGTTGGGGTTCTGGTTCGCCGGGCTGAGTCTGCCGGCGCTGACCCTCGGCGGACTCGGTGCCGGCCTGAGCATGGCCGGACTCGCCGCGTGGATCACCCGCCGCACCGGCCTGCGCGAAGACGCCAGCCTCGCCGCGATCTATCCCATCTCACTGGCCAGCGGCGTGCTGATTCTCGGCATCGCTGGCAAGCGACTCGATTTGCTGCACCTGCTGTTCGGCTCCGCTTTGGCGGTCGATGGGCCGACCCTCAACGGCATGCTGTGGGTGTCGGCACTCAGCCTGATGGCCATGGCGCTGATCTACAAACCCTTGCTGCTCGACACCCTCGATCCGTTTTTCCTGCGCACAGTCAGCCGACTCGGCCCCGTCGCCCATGGCGTGTTCCTGACGCTGGTGGTGCTCAATCTGGTGATCGGTTTCCAGGCGATCGGCGCCTTGATGGTAGTCGGCCTGATGATGCTGCCCGCCGCCGCTTCACGCTTCTGGAGCCGACGCCTGCCGGTCCTGATTGCCATCGCCGCGCTCATCGGTTGCGCATCGGTATGGCTCGGCCTGTTGCTGTCGTTCTACTACTCGCTGCCCAGCGGACCGGCCATCGTGCTGGTCGCCGGTGGCGGTTACCTGTTGTCCGTGGTGTTCGGACCGGTGCACGGTCTGTTGCGCCGCCCGCCTTTACTCACATCCCAATGAGGTGTTTCCCGATGCGCGCTCTACTCGTGCTGTTCAGCCTGATGCTGTCGATGTCGTTATCGGCGGCGGAAAAACTGCCGGTGGTCACCAGTTTCAGCATCCTTGCCGACATGGTGCATCAGGTCGGCGGCGAGCATATCCAGATCACCAACATGGTCGGCCCTGACGCCGATGCCCACACTTACGAACCGACGCCGGATGACGCCAAGGCCCTGCTCAAGGCGAAACTGATCGTCAAGAACGGGCTGGGCTTCGAGCCGTGGCTGGATCGGCTGGTCGCCAGCACCGACACCAGAGCTCCGGTAATCAGCGCCAGTCGCGGCGTGATTCCGCGCTCGCTGGATGAGGACGGCGAAACCGTCCCCGACCCTCACGCCTGGCACAACCTGGCAAACGCCGAACTGTACGTCGCCAACATCACCAAGGCGCTGATCGCTGCTGACCCGACAAACAAGACCGACTACGAGCGCAACAGCCAGGCCTACCTGAAACAGATCTACGCCCTCCTCGCCCAGGCGAAAGCCAGGCTCGGTTCATTGCCGCCGGGCAACCGCAAGATCGTCACCAGCCACGACGCCTTCGGTTATCTCGGTCAGGCCTACGGCATCGACTTCATGGCGCCACAAGGTCTGTCCACCGAACGCGAACCCTCCGCTGCCGAAGTCGCCGCGCTGATCACCCAGATTCGCCAGGCCAAGGTCAAAGCGGTGTTCATGGAAAACATCAAGGACGCACGCCTGCTCAAACAGATCGCCGACGAAAGCGGCGCACACATCGGCGGCACGCTGTACTCCGACGCCCTCGCCACCAGAGGACCGGCCAGCACCTTCACCGGGCTGTTCGAATACAACCTCAACACCCTCTACGAAGCCCTGAGCCAACCATGATTCGAAAAAATCCTTCCGGTGATTTGCCGCAGATTGCCGAGTCTGCCTACGTCGATAAAACCGCGATCATCTGCGGCAAAGTCATCATCGGTGAAAACGTGTTCGTCGGCCCGTACGCGGTGATCCGCGCTGATGAAGTGGACGCCACGGGCGAGATGGAACCGATCACCATCGGCGCCAATTCGAACATTCAGGACGGCGTGGTGATCCACTCCAAATCCGGCGCGGCGGTGACCATCGGCGAATTCAGCTCTATCGCCCACCGCTCGATCGTGCACGGCCCATGCACGGTCGGAGACCGGGTGTTCATCGGCTTCAACAGCGTGCTGTTCAACTGCGTCGTGGGCAATGGTTGCGTGGTGCGGCACAACTCGGTGGTCGACGGCCGGGACCTGCCGGACGCGTTCTACGTGCCCTCCACCACCCGCATCGGCCCGGGCACCGACCTCTCGCAATTTCCGCCGGTGAGCGTCAGCGCTTCGGAGTTTTCCGAAGACGTGGCGCGCACCAACGTCGACCTGGTGCGCGGCTACAAAGCCTTGCAGAACGAGTTCTGAATCATGAGCAGTGTGTTGATTCGCAATGCGCGGCTGGTGAACGAGGGTCGTGAATTCGACGCCGATCTGTTGGTCAGCCACGGGCGCATCGTCAAGATCGCCGGCAGCATCGAAGGTGAAAACGCGACCCGGGAAATCGACGCCAACGGTCAATGGCTGCTGCCGGGAATGATTGACGACCAAGTGCATTTCCGTGAGCCGGGTGCGCCGGCCAAGGGCAGCATCCACACCGAGTCCCGTGCGGCGGTGGCCGGCGGCATCACCAGTTTCATGGACATGCCCAACACCAACCCAGCCACCCTGACCCTTGAAGCGCTGGCCGACAAAAAGCGCCGGGCAGCAATCAACTCGGTGGCCAACTACGGTTTTCACTTTGGCGTCAGTCACGACAATCTGGACACGGTTGCAGCGCTGAATCCGAGCGAGGTGGCCGGTGTGAAAGTGTTCATGGGCGCGTCCACCGGCAACATGCTGGTGGACGACCCCAACACCCTCGAGCGTCTGTTCGCCGAAGTGCCGACGATTCTGCTGGCCCACTGTGAACACACGCCGAGCATCGAAGCGAACGCCACCAACCTGCGTGAACGGTTCGGCAACCAATTGCCAGCCGATGCCCACGCGCAGATCCGCAATGCCGACAGCTGCTTTCGTTCATCGTCTCTGGCGGTGGATCTGGCCAAACGTCATGGCACTCGCCTGCACGTCCTGCACCTGACAACGGCCCGCGAGCTGGCGTTGTTCGAAGACAAACCGCTGTCGCAAAAACGCGTCACCGCCGAAGTCTGCCTGCATCACTTGCTGTTCGATGACCGTGACTATCCGAACCTTGGCAACCTGATCAAATGCAATCCAGCGATCAAGTCCCAAGCCGATCGTGATGCCTTGCGTCAGGCACTGCTGAGCAATCGACTGGACGTGATCGGCAGCGATCACGCACCGCACACCTGGGCGGAAAAGCAGCAAGCGTATGAACAGGCTCCGTCTGGACTGCCACTGGTGCAACACGCGCTGCCGGCGCTTCTGGAACTGGTAGCGGATGGCGTATTGCCGATCACCACGCTGGTGGCGAAGACCAGCCACCGGGTGGCTGATCTGTTTGCCATTCCGGATCGCGGTTATTTACGTGAAGGGTATTGGGCGGATCTGGTGTTGGTTCAACCGGAGCCCGGGGGTGTCGCGGTGTCCCGCCAACCGGTTCTGTCGCAATGTGGCTGGACGCCGTTCGCTCAGCGCAGCTTTCGGCATCGGGTCAGCACGACGATGGTGTCGGGGCAGATCGCGTGGCATGACCATCGGATCCATGACAACTGTCAGGGATTGCCGCTGCGGTTCATGCGCTGAAAAAAACCGCCTCCACTCGATGTGGAGGCGGTTTGATTTACGCTCTCGGTTTGACGGTGCCGCAATCCTGCCCCAGCCAGACCGCCCGGGTTTCCAGACTGCCCTTCTGGTTGATCCCGATGGCGTTGAAAGTGCCGTTGGCGACGGTGGTGAACTCACGATCACTGAGGAACGTCGCGACGCCGGTGCCCTGGGCTTTCGGGCAACTGAAGCGGAATTTCCACTGGTTGCCGACGCGCTCGGTGATCTGCTGTTTGCAACCCGACTGCGGGTCCGCCAGCGGGATATCGTTGGTTGCTACCTGCTGTGGTGTCAGGCAGGCGCGGATGCCCTTGCCACCGATGTTGATCCCCTGCTTCTCCAGTTCCGCCCGCTGCTGCGGGGTGATCTGGCCCTGAATCTGACCGAGGATCGATTGCACATCCATCACCTGATCATCGACCTTCACATTGCTCGACGTCATTTCCCACAACCCCGGCTGCAGCATTTGCGCCTGAGCAACCACCGGCAAGGCCAAACCCAGGCCCAGCGCCAAACCCAGCAGACGAACGTTCATTGAAAAACTCCTGATCAGTAGTGGCCGTTAGACGCCGGCCGCCTGTTTCGGTTCATGGCGGGCGCTGGCGTCTTGAAAACAAATAGCGACAATCGCCATGGAACATGGTCTGTTAAGCATTGAATCTTCAGGAGCAAGGTTGCCCCATGGATTATTTTGGACCGCACATTTTCGGTTATCTGATCGCCCTGATACACACCCTCGGCTCGATCGCCGCGATCCATGCCGTGTTGACCGTCCGCACCGCCCAAGGCTCGATCGCCTGGGCGCTGTCGCTGATCTTCATTCCCTACCTCACCCTCATTCCTTATCTGGTGTTCGGCCGCAGCACCTTCGATGGCTACATCAAGGCCCGCCGCCAGGCCAACGAACAAATGCGCCTGGCGATTTCCGAGCTCAACTGGCGGCCCTGGGTGGAAGAGGCCCTGACCGCCCGGGCCTCGAATGCTTACGACTCGTTGCGCGCAATGCCGAAGCTGGGGCGCATGCCATGCCTGGCCAACAATGAAGTGCGATTGCTGATCAATGGCGCGGCGACCTTCGAGGCGATTTTCCACGCAATCGACCAAGCGCGGAAAGCCGTACTGATCCAGTTTTTCATCATTCACGACGATCGCCTCGGCCAGCGTTTGCGTGACCTGTTGCTGAAGAAAGCCGCCGAAGGTGTGGTGATTCATTTGCTCTACGACCGCATCGGCAGCCACGCCCTGCCCCACAGCTATGTGCAGGCGCTGCGCGATGGCGGCGTCGAGGTCAAGGCGTTCGCCACCCGCAGCGGCTGGCTCAATCGGTTCCAGGTGAATTTCCGCAACCACCGCAAGATCGTGGTGGTCGACGGGCTGATCGGATTTGTCGGCGGCCACAACGTGGGCGACGAATACATGGGTGAAAAACCACCGCTGGCACCGTGGCGCGACACTCACGTCCAGGTGCGCGGCCCGGTGGTGGCGTGCATGCAGGAGTCTTTTGCCGAAGACTGGTTCTGGGCCGCGCGGTCATTGCCGCCGCTGATCCTGCCGGACGCTTACCCGGATGAAGGCGTGCTTTGCCAATTGCTCGCCAGCGGCCCGGCGGATGCCTACGAAACCTGCTCGCTGTTCTTCGTCGAAGCCATCCACGCCGCCGCCGAGCGCGTGTGGATCACCAGCCCCTACTTCATTCCCGACGAAGCCGTATTCGCAGCATTGCGCCTCGCCGTATTGCGCGGGGTCGACGTGCGCCTGTTGCTGCCTTCGCGCCCCGACCACCGCATCGTCTACGCCGCCTCCAGCCTGTATGCGTTCGAAGCAGTGCGCGCAGGCGTGCGGGTATTTCGCTACGAACCGGGTTTCCTGCATCAGAAAGTGGTGTTGATCGACAGCGAGATCAGCGCCATCGGCAGCGCCAACCTGGACAACCGCTCGTTCCGGCTGAATTTCGAGGTGATGCTGCTGACCGTCGACAGCGAATTCGCCGCCAGCGTGGAACAGATGCTCAACGATGATTTCGCCCAGGCCTACGAAGTCGCCAAAGAAGAAAGCCGGGAGATCCACCGCCTGCAACAGGTCGGTATGCGGATCGCCCGGCTGATTTCACCGATCCTCTAGGTTCAAGGGTGGTAGATGTCGTCCCTCGTCCACGGCAGTTCATGGCTGCCGTCGGCATGGGCCTTCACGGCGAGGATCTGGTGCAGGTTGATCCAGCCGCGAGCGAATGCATAAGCGCAGCCTGCCAGGTACAGACGCCAGATACGCAGCGCCTGGTCCGGCACCAGTTTCGCGGCGGCTTCAAGGTTGTCCTCCAGCCGTTCGCTCCAGTGGTCCAGGGTGCGCGCGTAGTGCAGGCGCAGACTCTCGACATCGACGATCTCCAGACCCGCTTCACTGATCTCGGCCGAGATCATCGCCAGGTGCGGCAGCTCGCCGTTGGGGAACACATATTTCTCGATGAAATCCCCGGCGCCGCGCCCCACAGGGCGGCCATCGGTGTGCTTGGCGGTGATGCCGTGGTTCATCACCAGACCGCCCTCTTTCACCGCGCCGAACAGGGTTTTGCAGTATTCGGCGAGGTTGGCGTGGCCGACGTGCTCGAACATGCCGACGCTGACCACTTTGTCGAAGCGCCCGTCCTGGGGCAGATCGCGGTAGTCAAGCAATTGCAGTTCGATCTGGTCTTCAAGACCTTCAGCTTTGACCCGCTCACGGGCCAGCGCCAGTTGCTCTTTGCTCAGGGTGATACCGAAGACCTTGGCGCCGAACTCTCGGGCGGCATAACGCGCCAGTCCGCCCCAACCGCAACCAACGTCCAGCAGATAGTCGCCGGGCTGCAGGCGCAGCTTGCGGCACAGGTGCCGGAACTTGGCTTGCTGGGCTTGCTCCAGGGATTCGCTGCCGGTTTCGAAATATGCGCAGGAATACGCCATGTCGCTGTCCAGCCACAGTTGGTAGAACGCGTTGGACAGGTCGTAGTGATAGGAAATGGCTTTGGCGTCGGTTTCCTTGTCATGCACGGTGCGCACCGGCTGACTGTCTTCGTCCTCGTCGAGCAGCGCCGTGCTCAACTCATCGCACACCCGGATGACCTCGCTGATCGAGCCCTCCAGTTCGAGTTTGCCCTCGACGAACGCCGCCCCCAGCGCGTCGAGACTTGGATGGGTCAACTGGGACACCATCAACGGGTCCTTGACCACGATGGTGACACTGGGCGTCGGGCCCAGATTGAATTCATGGCCGTCCCAGAGTCGCAGGCGAAGCGGAAGCTGCAGATTCTGTAAGGCCGGTGGAAGTTGCGCGAGCATGGAATATCCCCCTGGTTTCAGACGTCTGATCTGAGGGTAGACCATCCTTGAAAATTAGCAGGCTATCGATTTGATAGTCGCCGACTATCAGCCTCAGAGGCTATCATCGCGCTGTCATCCCTGGTTCAGTGCGCCTTCTCAAATGACTGCGAGAGCGGCGCACAGTTCGAAAAATGATCAGTCCGACGCTTTCAGCTTCAGCAGTGGTTCCTGAAAACGCAGCAGGCGTCCGGCATTGCCCAGCACCAACAGCGTGCTCAGGTTGTGCAGCAACGCGGCGATCATCGCCCCCGCCGCACCGAGCCAGCCGAAGGCGGCGAAAACCACGATGGCCAGCGTCCAGCCCAGGCCGATGATCACGTTCACCTGCAAGGTCCGTCGGCACTGGCGGCTCAGGCGCACACAGGTGCCGAGCCGACGCAGGTCGCTGCCGATCAGCACGATATCGGCGGATGCCAGCGCAATATCCGCGCCGCCCGCGCCCATCGCCACACCCACGACACCCGCCTTCAGCGCCAGCGAATCGTTGATCCCGTCGCCGACCACCATCGGCCGGAAGCCGTTGTCGATTTCCTTGAGCACTCGATTGAGTTTGTCTTCGGGCAACGCCTGGGCTTCGACTTCGTGCAGGCCGACATCCCTGGCGAGGGTTTGCGCGACGCTCTGTCTGTCGCCGGTCAACAGCAATTGCCGCCCCAGCCCGAGGTCACGCAGTTCACTCAGCGCAAATCGTGCTTCCGGTTTGACCGTGTCGGCCAACAACAGCCAGGCAAGGAATTCTCCGTTCAATGCCAACCCGGCAATCGGGCCATCGTGGTCGGGGATGGCGGTGGTCGGGATGCCCAACTGCGCAAACAGCTCCGGACGCCCGAGCGCTGCTTCGCCTTGCGCAGTTCCGGCGACCACGCCCAACCCCTGCCGCTCATGAATATCGGTCAGCACCAGCACCTCTTCCGCGCTGACCAGTCCGGCCAGCGCGCGGCTGACCGGATGGCTGCTAGCCGCACCCAGGCTTGCAGCCAGCGCCATCACCGACCCGTGATCTGCTCGCGGGCTGTTGATCGACTGCAAGCGCAGCGTGCCGTACGTCAGGGTGCCGGTCTTGTCGACGACCAGCGAGGTGAGATCAGCCAGCTCCTCAAGGAACGCAGAACTGCGGATCAGAATCCCGTGCCGCGCCGCCACCGCCACCCCGGCAATCGCCGTGGCCGGCGCCGACAACACCAGCGCGCATGGGCATGCCGCCACCAGCACCGCGAGCATCGCCTGCGCATCGTTGGTGATAAACCAGGTCACCGCCGCGAGCAGCAACACCAGCACCATGTAGCTGCCGGCATAACGTTCGAGCAACCGGGTGATCGGTGGCTTGGAGCGTTCGGCGTTCTGCATCAGCGCGATGACCTTGCCGAGGGTGGATTCATCCCCGGTACGGGTCACTTCGATTCGCAGCAGCCCGTCGAGGTTGATCGCACCGCCGAACACCGCCATGCCGACGCCCGCCTCCATCGGAACCGACTCACCGGTGATCGACGCTGTATCGAGGCTGGCCTGGCCGGACAAAACCCGACCGTCCGCAGGCACTCGATCCCCGGCGCGCACTTCGACTTTGTCGCCGGCCTTGAGCGTGCCGTTGTCGACTTCGATGATCGAGCCGTCCGCCTGCACCTTGCGCGCGTGGCTGCGGGTCAATTGGCCGAGGGCATGAATCGCTTCCTGGGAACCGATCACACTGCGTTCTTCCAGCACGTGGCCGAAGATCATGATGATCGGCAACAGCGCCGCCGTGAGCAGATCGCCCGTGGCCCAGGCCCCGATCATCGCCAAAGCGATCAACTGATCGGTGATGCCGTGCAGGCTCGGATAACGCAGGCTGAACCACGCCGAACGCATTACCGGCACCGCGACTAAAAAAGAAGCAAATCCGAGCAGCAACTGACTGACGCCCGTCTGTTCCGGCATCAACCAGCGCCAGATCAGCCCAAGACCGAGCAAGCCGAGGGAGAGCATCGCCAAGGTCAACTGGCGCGCGGCGCGGCGTTGCTCGGCCGAGGACAACAGGCTCGGTGCGGTGGTGGTGGCAGTCATTTGCTGGCTCCCTGAATGATCAGGCGTGAATCGTCTTTCGGATCGACCGTGGTGACCGAGCCGGCCTGACCGAGAATCTTCGGCATCCGCTCGCGGTACAGACGCAACAGCATTTGCGGGTCCGTGCCCTGCTGTTGCGCCTTGGCCAGGCTCAATACCGTCGCCGTGTCGGCGGAGGCTTTGGCCAGGCGCTCACCGGCCTGGGCGTGGGCGACTTGCAGCGTGCGGTCGGCTTGCTCGTTGGCGGACTGAGTGAGCTTCTCGGCCTCGGTGCGGGCATTGGCGACCGCTTTGTCGGCTTGCTGGCTGGCGGTGAGGACCGCGTTGAACGCACTCACCGCCGGCTCCGGCAGACTCGATTGCACATCGACCCGCGCCACTTCGATGCCGATGCCCTGACCGCTCGCCTTCAACTCGGCCAGACGTCGATTGATGCCTTGCACCAGATCGCCACGTAACCGTTCGCGACGTTCGGCCGCCTGATTGTCAGCGCCGATCAACTCCGGCCGCGCCACCAGAATCGTGTCCAAGTCCCGTGCCGCCGTCAGCGCCACCGCGCTGCGTGTCACCAATCGATCAAGCGCCGGCAGCACGTGCTCGCCTTGCAGCACGAAGTCATAGGGATCGGTGACCTTGTAGAACACCCGCACATCCAGCTGCACCACTCCGGCATCACCGGTGAGCAAATAACCGGAGCCGGCCAGCGCATCACTCAGCGGCGTGGCGAAGGTTGCCACGCGATCCGCCTGCAGGGCCTGATCGCTGCGCAGCAAGTTTTCCACTCTGCGCTCGATCACCCGATCCGCCGCCGGCAACAAAACCACCTGTTCGAACGGCTGCGGCCACGCCAACAACAACCCGGCATTCTGAATACGATCCAGCGCTCCGAAATGCAAAACCACCGCGCGGTTTTGCGGGTCGATCTGCCGGACATTGGAAAACGCCCAGGCCAATGCCGCGAGCACTGTCACCGCATACAGAGCGAAAAACGCCAGACGTCCCGCTTGAATCCACGGACTGTTCAGCGAATGTGTTCCACGTGGAACTTCACTCATGGCTGCGATCCGCTCTTGCTGTCGAGATTGGGCGGACCGTCAACCAACACCCGGAACGGCGCGGCGTCGGTGCGCAGGATCAGTTTGGTGTCTGGCGAAACGATGGTGCCGAGGGTATCCAGCGAGCGCAGCAGGTTATACAGCTGCGGTGAACCGGCGTAAGCACGCCCGTAAATCTGCGCCGCTTCCACCCGCGATTGGGCTTCGATATCGGCAGCTTTCACCGTGGCATCGGCTTGCACGATTCGCGCATCGCGTTCGGCGGCGGAGCGAATTTGCGCTGCCTCTCGCTTGCCGATGGCCGTGCGCTCGGTGGCGATGGTTTCACGCTCGGCACGCATCCGGTCAACCGTTGCAGTGAGGGTCACCGATGGCAATGTCAGCCGTTCGATACCCACCTGCACCACCCGCACGCCGTAAGTGGCGAGCAGCTGCTGATCGATTTGCTGGCGCAGCTGCGCTTCAAAATCGGCGATGCGTACCTGGCTGGCATCGGTATTCACCAGATTGGCCAGATCGAAACTGCTGGCCGTGGTTTCCAGTGCCGAGCCGACAAACGTACGAATCTGCCGCGCCGCTTCGTCCGGCTGGTTCTGCACGGCGCGCATGAAGCGCTGCACGTTGTCGGGATCGCCCTGCACCTGCCAAGCCACGTACGCCTGAACGATGATGCGCAAACCGTCGCGGGTGCCGACATCCTGCAAGCCGCTGGAGGTCGTGCGCAAACGCAGATCCACCGGAATCGCCGCTTCGAACGGCGCCGGCCAGCGCCAGCTCAGCCCCGGTTCCAGTAGCACGCGGGACGGATTGCCGAACCGGGTGATGACCGTGGCTTCACCGGAGCGCACTTGCACCAGGCTCGCCGCCGCGATGGCGAACGCCACCAGCAACGCTGCCCAGCCCATACGCTTCCACGGAAAGGGCCCCGCCTCTTCCGGCGCACCGTGGTGATGGTGATGATGCCCGTGATGGTGATGACCGCCGCCATGAGCATGATCGTGGCCGCTGTGGTCATGGTGATCGTGAGTGTGCGACTGGCTCAATGGGTGGCTCCTGGCTGAGCGGTGGTGCGCGCCGGATCTACCGGCAGCGTGAACGTACGCAGGTCGATGGTCGGTGCGTTACTGCTGCCGCCCAGGCGATGGTCGAGTACCAACAGTTTGGCTTTGCTCAAACCCTGGCTGAGTTGGCTGAGGTATTGCTCCAGCACGAAGGCTTGGCCGGCGCTGGCGTAGGCTTTTTGTTCGGCGCTGAATTTCAGATCCGCCGCCCGGGCGGTGGCATTGATTTCATGGGCATTGGCACTGGCCTGATCCCGAGCGAGGCTGGCCTGCAACTGCGCCTGGTTACTCGCTTCGGCAGCGGCGCCGCGCTCGCGGGAGATCAACGCCTGAGCGCCGATCTGCGCCGCTTGCACGCTGTGGTAGGCATTGGCCGCCCCGGCGGGCGGGTGTATCGCTTCGACCACCGTGGCGAGAATTTCCACGCCGCTGTCGAGTTTCTGCAGATCGCTTTGCACGGCGCGGCCGATTTCTTCGGCGAGTCCGGTCCTGTCCTCGCCAAGCAAACCGTCGAGTGTGCGCGAGGCAAAGTCATGCACCAGAATCCGGCTGGCGGTGCTGCGGATCAGCGTCGGCACATCGGCGCTGTTGTAGGTGGCGGCCAGTGCGGCTTGATCGCTCAGGCCGATGCGGTAGACGAAGCGCACGTCCATGTTGACGATCTGAAAGCTCTGCTGATCGCCCCGACTGCTGGCGATAACCTGAGACTTGTCATTGACGTGACTGGCGTCCCACAAACGGTTGGCGGTGAGTGGCGCCGGGCCTTCTGCCGGATCCAACTGCACGGGTGCCGGGTTTTCACCGACGCTGGTCGCCAATTCATGGACCACGCCGTTCTCAACATTCAGCACACGCCCCAACGGCCAAGGCAAACCCGTCTGCAGCCCCGGCCCGAACACCTGCACCGGTTTGCCGAAGCGCTCGTAAATCCCACGGCTTTGCATCGGAATTTCGTGAAGCCCGGTGAGCAACCAGCCCAGCGTTGCCACCAGCACCAACACCGGCAAGAACGCCCGGCGCATGTAACCGAAGGCCCAGATCTGACGCAGATCGATGCCGAAGCGGTTGTGCAATTCGTGCTGCAACGCAAGCAACGGTTGTGGCGGCCAGCGCAGCAGATCGGCGACGAAACTGCGGGCCAGCAGCACCGGTTCGAGTTGTTCGCGGCGCGGGCTGAACAGCGACAGCAGCGCACGCAACAGCAACTCCAGGGCAACCAGTCCCGGCAGAATGCCGATCAATACCGCCAGACGCACCGGCCAGATTGCACTGTCACTGGCGAACAACAGGCACAACGCGCCCAGCACCAGACTGATGATTGCCACCCGCGTCAGCTGCGCCAGTACTCCGGCCTCGGGCCATTGCGCCGGGTTTTCCTGCGCCAGCTGTCGCTCCAGCACCAGCAGACCGAACGCCAAGAGCAAGGCGATGGCCGCACCGACCGTGGCGGACAACCCCACACCCGCCGCAGGTAGCGTCAGATTCCACGTCTGCTCGAGGCTCAGCAGCACCAGCAACGACCACCCGCCGAGCCACAACGTGGCCGCGCCGATCTGCCCGAGCAGATGCAGACTGCGCTGGCTCATCCGATCCAGCAGCCGCTCGTACCAGCCGTCCGGCGCAGGTTCTTCAGCGACCGTCACCGGCACCACGGGATTGATCACCCGCGCCCGCCATTGCGTCACCCACCACGCCGATTGCAGCCCCGCCACCAGCACCAGCAGCGCCGCGCTTTGATTGACCAGCAGCGCGGGCCACAGCGATTGCGGCGCAAACAGCCCGACAAAAAATGCCAGCACCCACCCTGCCCCGGCCACCGCAGCCAGACCGATCGCCAGGCGACGCAAGCGCCTGCCTTGCGCTGCCGCTTGCTGAAAGCGCGGCAACCCGGTGACCGGCGTGCCTTCATCCAAATCGACTTGCATATCCCCCCAAACTCTTTGGCTCACTGCACATATCGTTACGATATAACGAAAGTCGTGAAATATTTGTACTCATTTGCATCATTCAAAGATGGGCAACCTGTCGCTTGCCTGAAACCTTGACCGAAATGTCTGGAAACGCACATATTACGTTCGTAATTTTTAGCACGAACTACTTTTACCGATCCGCATCCTTCAGCCAGGAGTAAGAGCATGAGCAACTATGACGTGGTGATTCTGGGCGGTGGTCCCGGCGGTTATAACGCAGCGATCCGCGCCGGCCAGCTGGGCCTCAAGGCCGCGTGCGTCGAGGGTCGCGCCACGCTGGGTGGCACCTGCCTGAACGTCGGCTGCATGCCGTCCAAGGCGCTTTTGCATGCGTCCGAGCTGTACGAAGCGGCGCTGGGAACGGAGTTCGCCAACCTCGGTATCGAAGTCAAACCCACGCTCAACCTTGCGCAAATGATGAAACAGAAAGACGAAAGCGTGAGCGGCCTGACCAAAGGTATCGAATTCCTGTTCCGTAAGAACAAGGTCGACTGGATCAAGGGCTGGGGCCATATCGACGGCCCCGGAAAAGTCAGCGTGACCGGCGATCAGGGCAGCCGGATCGAGCTGACCGCCAAGGACATCGTCATCGCCACTGGCTCCGAGCCCACTCCCCTGCCCGGCGTGGAGATCGACAACAAGCGCATCCTCGACTCCACCGGCGCGCTGTCCTTAAGCGAAGTGCCCAAGCATCTGGTGGTAATCGGTGCGGGCGTGATCGGCCTCGAACTCGGCTCGGTCTGGCGCCGACTCGGCGCGCAGGTGACGGTGGTGGAATACCTCGACCGCATCTGCCCCGGTGTCGACGGCGAAGCCGGCAAGACCCTGCAACGCTCGCTGAGCAAACAGGGGATCAGCTTCAAGCTGAGCTCCAAAGTGACCAGCGCCACCTCCTCGGCCACTGGCGTACAGCTCAGCGTCGAACCCGCCGCTGGCGGCAGCGCGGAAATCCTCGAGGCCGATTACGTGCTGGTGGCCATTGGTCGTCGCCCGTACACCCAGGGCCTGGGCCTGGAAAACGTCGGCCTGAGCACCGACAAACGCGGCATGCTCGCCAACAAACAGCATCGCACCGAAGCGCCCGGTGTGTGGGTGATCGGTGACGTGACCTCGGGGCCGATGCTCGCGCACAAGGCTGAAGACGAAGCCATGGCCTGCATCGAGCAGATCGTCGGCAAGGCCGGTGAGGTCAATTACGAGCTGATTCCCAACGTGATCTACACACGGCCGGAGCTGGCCAGCGTCGGCAAGACCGAAGAGCAGTTGAAGGCCGAAGGCCGGGCGTACAAGGTCGGCAAATTCCCGTTCACCGCCAACAGCCGGGCGAAGATCAATCACGAGACCGAAGGCTTTGCCAAAGTCATCGCCGATGAACGCACGGACGAAGTCCTCGGCGTGCACCTGGTCGGCCCGAGCGTCAGCGAAATGATCGGCGAGTATTGCGTGGCCATGGAATTCAGCGCCTCGGCCGAAGACATCGCGCTGACCTGTCACCCGCATCCAACCCGCTCCGAAGCGCTTCGTCAGGCAGCAATGAATGTCGAGGGGATGGCGACGCAGATGTAAGCCCTGTGCGAATACTTCCCGCGCAATGCGGGAAGTATCAGGACGGCAGATGCCCCAACGGCAGCGCGCCGGGCGTCTTCACCGTGTGAATCGCAAAATTGCTGCGGATGTCGCTCACCCCCGGCAGCTTCAACAGGCACCCGGTGAGAAAGCGGTCATAGGCGCGCAGATCCGGCACCACCACTTGCAGCAGAAAGTCCGACTCCCCGGACACCAGAAACGCCGAAATCACCTCCGGCAACGCCGTCACCGCCCGGTGAAACGCCTCGGCCTGTTCATCGTTGTGCCGCTCGACCTTGACCCCGACAAACACCGTCAGCCCCAGCCCCACTTCATCACGGTCCAGATTGGCCTGATATCCGCGAATCACCCCGGCCTCTTCGAGCATGCGCACCCGACGCAGGCATGGCGATGCCGACAGACCGATTTCGTCGGCCAACTGCACATTGCTCAGGCGTCCGTCCCGTTGCAGTGCGGCAAGAATCTTGCGGTCGAAGGCGTCCAGTTTCATGGTTGGCAGATCCTGATGGTTTATGCGGTAAAGGAGCGCAGATTATGCCAATCAAGACACCTTTAGAAGCTGACTACGCAACCACCTGCCCGACCCTTCGGCTCTAGACTGAGGCGACCGAATCGACGACGAAAGGGGTGCGACATGGCGAGTCTCTGGCTGTTTTTCCTGGCGCTGGCAGTGGTCTTTCTGTTGCCCGGCCCGGACATGATTCTGCTGCTGCAGACCGGCGCTCGCCAGGGGCGCGGCGCAGCGCTGGCCACGGCGGTGGGTCTGGCCATCGCCCGAGGCTGTCATGTAGCGCTCGCGGCGTTGGGGCTGGCGGCGCTCTTCAAGGCGGCGCCGTGGACGTTCGATGCTGTGCGGATCGCCGGGGCGGCGTATTTGCTGTGGATCGGCATTCACTGCCTGCGCACCACGCTGTTGCCGGATCTGAACGCTGGCACCGTGACGGACAGTCATGCGCAGTGGTACGCGGCCATCCGCCGCGGCCTGCTGACCAATCTGCTCAATCCGAAAGCGTTACTGTTCTGCTCGGTGCTGCTGCCGCAATTCATCGTCGCGAATGGCGCGCCGGTGCTGACGCAATTTGCGCTGCTCGGTGCGATTCTGGTAGGCGCAGGTCTGCTGTTCGACAGCGCCTACGCCCTGACCGGCGCCGCGCTGGGCCGCTGGCTGAAACACAGCCCGACGGCCCAGCGAGTGCAACAGTGGCTGTTCGGCAGCCTGTTGATCGGCTTTGCCGTGCGCCTGACGTTCGTCCAGCAGGCTTAGGCTTTGCGGGCCTTGCGCTGGCGGCGGGTGATCAGCAACAACGCCACCGCAGTGAAGGCCACGATCGCTCCGATCTGCACCGGCCACTTGTACGGCCGCAGTGTCGAACGCACCGAGTCTGTCACCTGAGTGACGTAGCGCTTGTCGGCGTTTTCAAAATCCGGATAAGGGCATTGATGGCCGAAATCCACAGCCCACGGGACATATGGCCCTTCATCGACATAGCGTTTGTACAACGCGCTCTGCTCTTCCAGGCTGCTGTTCCAGCCCGCCGCCGAGCACAACACAGCGGCGAACGCCTGACTGGTGTGCGGCAGATTATCCGCCGCCCGGCTGGCCAGCGCCGTGGCGACAAACCGATAGTGATAACGCTCATCCGGCTGCGCTTCACTGGCCTTCTGACGTTGCACTTCGGCTTCGCTGACCAGCGGTCCGACTTTCAGCTCGGTGTTTTCCAGGCTGTAGTTGCCGCCGAAGGTCGCGTAATCCGGGGCCATTTCGTAGCCCAGGATGTCCATGCCCCACTCACGGGCTGTCCACGCGGCATTGAACAGTGCGCTGGCACGTTTGGTCGGCCACCACGCTGAGTCGGCCTTCAGGCGTTGCTCGCCATAGAGCCGGGCCTTGTTCTGCAGATCGGCATTGTCGAAATAACTGACCGCTTCCTTGTAGTGCCCTTCACGCAACAACCGCCGCCCCAGCAGATTGCGCAGGCTGGCGGCCACCGGCAGCGGCACGTAATTGTCGCGATCCTGCTGGCTCAGCGCGGGCGGTGCCGGCACGTTGGTATCGACATAGTTTTTCAGCTCCTCGACCGTCAGCACTCGCTCGGCCACGGTCGCAGCGTCGAACCAGTAAAGGTGCTGGCTGCGATACAACTGGTCGAAGGCCTGCAGGTACTCGCCACGTTGCAGCGCAAGGATCGCGCTCTCGCCCTCGACCCGGCATTTCGGCTGCACGGTTTCGAGATTCCAGTCGGCGGTACGCCGCTCGCCCCAGGACTCCTCCTGCGGGAACGCTTGCACAGCTTTCGCATAGGCCGCAGCTGCCGCGTTCCTGTCGCCATCGCGCACGGCCAGTTTTGCCCGCAGCCACCACGCCAGACCGCTGTCGCCAGCGTGTTCGAGGAATGCCTTGGCGCTGGCGTAATCGCCCTGTTGATAATTCATCGCCGCTAATCGATCGGCGTTATCGAGGCTGCCGCGGGTGCTTGCTTGCAGCGCTTTGACCAGCTTCTTCTCGTTCGGTGGCTCATCGCCGAACGACCAGCCGATCCGGCTGATCAGCGAGGCGGTCACCAGTTGCTGCACCGCTTCGCCGCGCAGCAATTTCGCCAGCCGATCTTCGGGCTCCTCGGCCAGTTCGTTCATCAACTGCTTCAGCGAGGTGTAACCGACGTTCGAGCCGTGCAGGTTCTGCGCGGCATAGAGCTTGATGGCGTTGTTCCAGTCACCCGCCATGCGCAGCGCCCGCGCCTCTTCGCCAAGGCTGGCCACGCCGAGTTCCAGCGGATCGCTGAAACCGTCGATGCTCAGCTGCCGCGTCTGACGGAAGGCGTCGATGGCGTTTTCCCAGGCTTCGAGCGCATCGCCCGCTTCGCTACTCATGGCAAAGAACGCCCGGCCCAGCGAATACGCGGCCCAGGTGCTGCGCAACCCACGCTGATCGGCCGGCAGCGCCAGCAACTGGCGGAAATACTCGACCGCCAATTGATGGTCACCGGCGCCGAACGCCACGGCGCCCGCCACATACAGGCGCAGTTCCGCCGGCAGGCTCGCGCCCTGCACGTCGACCTGACGCGCGTCGGTCAGGCTGCGCAGGCGTTTGACCAGCGTTTGCTGTTCAGGCGTCAGGCCGATCTGCTCGGCCTTGTCGCGCACCTCGGCGGGTTCTGGCGTCTCGGCGTAGATGTCATCCGGATTGTAGGTGGCGGCGGTGACGTTCTTCAGCCCGGCGATGGTTTTGCCGAGGCGACTGATCTCGAACCTGAAGTTGCCCTCCGGCATTTGCGCCAGCGATTGCCCGCGATCGTCGAGCAGGCGCATCGGGAAGTCCGGGCCACAGGCCAGCGCCGAGCCCAGCGGCAGGCTGAGGCTCAGGCAAAGCAGATGGCGGGGCCAGTTACGGGTCAACATGCGAACCTCCTTGATCAATATTTGCGCAACGTGCCCAACCGATCGCACGCTGCCCGCCTGCCGGCAATCGGCCGTCGCGCAGGCGGGTGAAGGTAAGCAGATCCGCCGTCTGTTGCAACGCATAACCGGCGAGCGCGTCAGCCCCTTCGCAGCCCCGGGCCTTGACGGTGATGCGGGCGGGCCAGGCGCTGTCGAGGTTACCGACGTTACGCAGGGCAATGTCTTGCAGGCCATTCTGTTCGGTAAACACCACGCCGAGATGGCGGCTCAACGCATCGCCTCGGGCGACCGCACGCAGCGTGCTCAGGCTCCAGGCTCGGCGGTCGTTGGCCAACGGCAGACGAAACCAGATCAGGCCGGCCAGATGCGCCGGGCGATCCTCGCGCAATTCATTGGCGAGTCGGCCCAGTTGTTGCGGATCGGCAAGCAATTCGCGGCGCTGGCCACCCCGTTCGAGCGGTACTTCGCTTTCCACCACCGGAGCGCCATCGACATCCGGCAACAGCGCCACGCCATAGGCCGGCAGCGCCAGATAAAACGGTTTGTCGGTCACTCGCCCCCAGGCATTGGCCCAGCGCCGCGCCTGTTCGGAGTCGAACAGGCCGCGACGCGGATCGCTGACGGCATGCACCTGCAACACACTGCTGTCGACGGTCGCCAGCAACGCCGGCAATTGCGGACTGTCGAGCCAGGCAGGTAACGCAGTGATGCTCAGGGGCAGATTGGCCGGCAATGCCGTACGCAAGTGAGCAAGGAATCCGGTGTAAGCAGGCAGGCGGGCATTGCCGGCGTCATGGTCGATCTCGATCCCGGCCAGGGTAAGTCCCTGACCTTGCCAGTCAGTGAGCACTTGGAGGATCTGCGCCGTGACCGCTTGCGGGTCGAGCGCCTTGAGCTGGCCGTCGAGGCGAATCACCGCAATCAACGGCCGGGCATCGCGTCTCAGCAACGCAGAATCGACGCGTGCCCGACTCCATCCGGCATTCGGGAACGCCTGCAACGCCAAGACCCGCAACGTCGAAAAGTCGTTGCGACTGTCATTCAGGGCAAGCTCATGGGCCGGCGTCCATTGCCGTTGCCAGACGTAAAGTTGCTGATCGAGTGGCACTGCGTCCTGTCGCTCACAAGCACACAGCAACAACACAGCCACCAGGGCGGACCACCCGATGATAAAGCGCATACCTTGCAGATCCCTGAGACATCAGGCTGCAAGGTTACACAAAAGCGTTCAGGGCTTGCGGGCAATGATGACCTGACTTTTCGCCACCACCGCATCCAGCGCCTGCTTGATCTGCGCGCCGCGCGGCGAGTCGAGCACCGCTTGCCAGGTATCGGCCCAATGGTTGAGCAGCGGATGATCCGGGTTGCTGAACTCGACCTTCGCTTCCCAGAACAGCATCATCCACATCGACCAGTAAAAGCCGTACTGACTGTGGCTGATGATCTCGAGTCCCGCCTCGCTGACCATCGCCTTGAACTGTTCTTCGCTGATGATGCGAATGTGGTTGGGCTTCTGGAAATACTCCGGCGCGGCGATGTCTTTTTGCAGGTCTTCGGAGCTGGGGTGCGGCACGCTCAGCAAATACAGCGCGCCCGACTGACCGACGCGCACCAGTTCGGCAAGGAACTGCGCCGGGTCGTCGACGTGCTCGATGACTTCAGTGGACACCACGCGAGTGGCCGTTCCATCGGCGATCGGCAGCGGATTGCAGTCGGTCACATGGCATTCGACGCTGCGCGCCGGGGTATCGCTCAGGCGCTGGCGGGTAGCCTCGACCTTGGCGCCGTCGATGTCGGCAATGATGATCTTCGCCCCGCGCATGCCGCAGAAATGCACGTTGCCACCGTCGCCACAGCCAACGTCGAGCAAGGTGTCATCGGCGGTCACCGGGAAGCCTTTGAACAGCTCACCGGTTTGCTGGTTGAACCAGCCGCTGAGCATCGCGTCGTGCAGGCCGAGCATGTAAGGGTCGACCTTGTCGGCGACCGGTGCGACAGCGTGTGCGGGGGCCGGAGCCGCCGTGAGTTTTTTCAGAAGGCTCAGCATGAGGTGGCTCCAGGGGACGAGACGACGGTTCGCGAAGTGGCGAGGCGTTTCACCAGCGTGGCGCCTCGATTGCGCATGGGCATTTCGATCAAGCGGTAATTGAGTTCGCTGAGCAGCACGATCAGGCCACCGGCAATCAGCAGTGTCAGGATCGGATGTCCCGCCGGGCTCGGTAGGCCGGCGCCCTGCAAACGAAAGATCAGTTCTCGCACCAGTTGATAGGCCGGGATGTGAATCAGGTAAATGCCGTAGGAGCGGCTGCCGATCCAGGCCATCAGCCGTTGCAGGCCACCGGCCGGCAGCAGGTAATTGCGGTCGTATGAAGCAATCCACACCAGCACGGCGCTGAGCACGGCGATCGACCCGATGCGGTAACCGGCGAAGGTGAAACGGTCGGTGGCCATGAAGCTCAGCAGCGCTCCGAAGCCGATCAGCGCGAATACTCCGGCCCATGGCCGCCGCAGGAATACCGGCTCCCAACGGCGATAACCCGGCTGCACGCTCCACATGGCCAACAGCACACCCAGCGCCAGCGCATCGGTACGAATCACCATCAGCAGCGGCGTGCGCACCGTGAACAATTGCACCGCCACCAGCGCCAGCAATGCCCACACCAGATATTTGCGGCACAGCATGATCACAAGCGGGAACAACAGGTAGAACTGCTCCTCCAGCGCCAGGCTCCAGTAGACAAAACTGCTGCCGTATTCGTAATGAAAGAACGCATCGGCAAAGCGGAAATTGGCGTACTGCAGCACCCCGGCCAACGTGGCCTGAACGTTGGCGGACCACGTCCCGAACGCGCCTGATCGATTCAGAAACACGCACGCCAGCAGCATCAACGCCAGCCACAGCCAGGCCGAGGGCAACAGACGAAACGCCCGACGCAGCCAGAAATTGCGCGTCTGCTCCCAGTATTCCTGGCGATTGCTGCAACCGCGCAGCGCCGGGATCAGGCTGCGGGCGATGACAAACCCCGAGATCGCAAAAAACAGGTCAACGCCCCACCATGGCTGCGCCCAGGCATGGATCCTTTCAAGCAGCGGCACCGGGTCGGTGAACAGGCTGCCTTGCAAGTGATGAAACAGCACGCCGAGTACCGCGACAGCGCGCAGGACTTCAATGTCCATGATCCGCTTGCCGCTCATGACACACGTCCTGCATCGAGCGGTTTGCGGGCGATGATCACCTGACTCTTGGGCATGAACCGGTCGAGCATCTGCTTGATCGCCAAACCGTCTGGCTGCGCCAGCAAGTCCTGCCAGGTTCTGGCCCAACTCTCCATCAACGGTGGATACGGCGCCTGGATCCGGTCGCGCACGGCACCGCCCAGGTCACGTCCTGCAGCCCGTTCGCTGGCCCAGAAAAAGATCATGCCCATGACCCAGAAAAATCCCGTGGCCTGACGATGCTCAATCACCAGACCGGCATCCTCAACCAATGCCGCGAAGCGCTCCGGGGTGAAGATCTGCACATGATTGGGTGACTGGTAATAACCCGCCGGGGCAATGCCCTGCTGCAAATGCTCGCCCACCGGCGCCGGCACACTGAGCAGGTACAGCGCACCGGGACGGCCCATGCGTACCAGCTCGGCCATGAACGGCTCGGGATGATCGATGTGTTCCAGCACTTCCATGCACACGACCTTGCTCGCACAGCCGTCGCTCAGCGGCAATGGCAGGCTGTTGCTGACCAGACCGAGACTGGCCTTGCGGCTCTGCGCTTCGACTTGTCGGGCGAGGTCGCGCACCTTGTCGTGCTCGCTGTCGGTGAAGATCACCGAGGCGCCCTGGCGCACGGCGAACAATGTCGCCACACCCTCGCCACACCCCACGTCGAGCAGGGTGTCGTCCGCGTCAATGACAAAGCCCTTGAGCAACTCACCACTGTCGCCGTGAAACCAGCCGTCGAGCATGGCGTCATGCAGACCCACATCCCTGGGCGACACGCCCGCGGCAACCGGTTCAGGCACGGATACCGGCGCCGGATGCGCAACTGGACGCAAACGCCTCAGCAATGCGCGGATCATGTGCCCGTGGCTTCCGTTGCAGCGACAGCGCGGAGCTCGTGCACTTGAGCGAGAAAATCGCGCAAACGCTGCTCGGCCACCGCCTGACTGCAGAACGCCTGGAGACTGGCAACGGCTTGCGCCGACATTTGCGCATAACGCCCGGGATCGTTCTTCGCCACCTCATAGCTGTCGCGATAGGCCACGCAGACCGATGCCCAGTTGGTCATGTAGCGCAACGTGCGGAACGCCTTGCGCGGATCGTGAGGCCAGGCGGTGAGTTCATCGGTGGACTCGACCAGGAACGCGTTGTCGGTACTCAGATAATC
The DNA here is from genome assembly GCF_052046055.1 of Pseudomonas sp. 22082. Taxonomy (NCBI): domain Bacteria; kingdom Pseudomonadati; phylum Pseudomonadota; class Gammaproteobacteria; order Pseudomonadales; family Pseudomonadaceae; genus Pseudomonas; species Pseudomonas sp. 22082. The sequence continues at coordinate 166,670 of NZ_JBQEQB010000011.1, read as the reverse complement.
GATCATCGCCGTGGTCCGCGGCGCCACGGCCGGTTTGCCGCAGGACATGAATTCCATCAGCGGCAGGCACTGGCCCTCGCCGTAGGAAGTGTTCACCACGTAACGGGTGGCCTGCACCAGACGCTCGTAGTCGGCATCCGCGAGGTAGCCGTAAATCAGCACGATGCGGCAGCGGTAGGACTGGTTCTTGTACAGGTGATGAAGAATGTCGCCGAGCGCTTCTTCGGCATCGTGGTGCGTGAGCTTGAGCACCAGCGTCGCGTCTTCGACCTCGCGAAACGTCACGCAGAAGGCGCTGAGCATGTCTTCCCAGTTCTTGCGTCCGTCACCGGGATTGAACACCGATGTGTAGACGACACCGTCCAGCAGCAGCTCCTGCTCGCGCGCCGGCGCCTGGAAATCGATGCCCTTGCCACGGCGCAGGTGTTTCGGGCCGAACGCGTCGAGATCGAGCTGACGACTGTCGGCGACCAGCCCCTTGATCGTCAGGCGCACCGGCCCTGTCGAGGGCTGGCCCTGAAGCTGCGCGCCACGGGCCGCGAAGCGATCCCACACCGGCGCCGGCACCGCGACGATCGGGTAATCGGCGCCCATGGCCTCGCGCACGGCGTTGACCGTGTAGCTGGAATGGGTGATCGCCGCGCCGCAGGCCCGGAGCACCGTGCGCCAGTCATTGCGCGGCTCGTTGTCGAAGGGTTCGTTGGGGATGGTGCTGAATTCCCAGGCGAACACCGGCAGCGTCGGACACGCCAGGTGGATCGGCGTGCGGTGCGGCGGCGAGAACGACAGGAACACGCACGGCTCGCCACGGGCTAGGCACTCCAGGTACAGCGCATCGACTTCGCGCGCCGGGTCGACGACCTCCACCACACGACCAAGGCGTTCGAGCACCGGCCGGTATTCCTTGAGGACGAAGTAATAGCTGTACTCCGAACGCCCGAGGTTTTGCGCGATGGTGTGCTGGTTGGTTTCCGAATGAATGATGATCAGCATGAGGCGTTGTCCGTCACGGGGGCGGCATCGGCAGCCAGCGGCACGAGGCCGAAAAAGTCCGCCATGCGCCGCTGCACCGGAGCAAACGCGCAGTAGTCGTGCATGCGTTCGACAGCGGCGGCAGACATGCGCGCGTATTCCTGCGGCTGCGCCTTGGCCATCCGGTAGCTGTTCTCATAGGCGCTTTTGAGCGAAGCCCAATCCGGCCGGTAGCGCAGGGTGCGGTAAATGATGCGGGTGTCCTGGGGCCAGATCGTCAGCTCTTCGCTGGACTGCACGACGAAGGCCACGCTGTCGTCGATGTAGTCTTCCATGGCCGTGTGATCCGGGGCGATCACCGGTTTGCCGCTGGACATGAACTCCATCAACGGCAGGCACAGGCCTTCGCAGCGTGAGGCGTTCACGTAGAAACTCGCAGCCTGGTAGAGCCGTGCGTATTGCGCGTCGTCCAGATAACCGTGCATTACCAGCACCCGGCAGGCGAACGGTGTCAGTTGAGCGAGCAGGGTCATCAGTTCGCTGTAGTAGGACGCCAGATCGTTCTGCGTGATCTTCAGCACCAGCGTCGCGTCAGGCGTTTCGCGAAAGGCCCAACAGAAGGCGGTAACCAGATGATGCCAGTTCTTGCGGCCGTCCCTGGGGTTGAACACCGTCACGTAGATCACGCCTTCCACCGTGGTCTCGACCACCGAGGACGTGTCCGGCAGATCCAGCGGCGGTGGCTCGGCCACGGCCACGGCATGCGGTGCGGCAATGGCCGGCAGGCGTTTCTCGAGCCAGGCGTGTGTGCGATCCGACAGCAGATCCTGCACACCTTCCCAGTACCAGTGATGCAGGAACTTCACCCGTTCTTCACCCGCCCCCAGCCTCCACAGACGCAGATAATGGCGGGCAATGACCAGGCGGCGTTTGAACGTCAGCGGTGGCGGGCGTAGCGCCTCGATTTCAGCCAGTTGTTCGGCAGTCAGCGGCTTGGGCAACAGGTCGTCGGCAGATAACGCCAGCGTGCGACTGTCGAAAATGCAGCCCTTGATGGCCAGGGTCGCGCCGGGATTGATCGGCGCACTGACATGCTGCTCACGAATGGCGGCGAAGTTTTCCCACAAGGGCGTCGGCAGCACGAGTACCGGAAAGTCCTCGCCCATGGCGCGGCGAATCGCGCGGGCGGTGTGGCTCGACAGCGTGATGACCCGTCCCTGTCGGGCGAGCATCTGCGTCCAGTCGTGGCGCGGATCATCGTCCCATGACTCATCGGGGATCGAATCGAATTCCCATGCAATCACGCAGATCGTCGGGCATTCAAGGTCGGTCGGGGTATTTTGTGGCGGCGTGAAGGACAGGAAAACGCTGCTTTCACCGACGGCGAGCAGTTGTCGGTAGAGTGGATCAACCTCGGCGCTGGTGGACACCACATGCACTCGCCCCAGGCTTTCCAGCACCGGGCGATAGGCCTTGAGCACGAAGTAGTAGCTGTATTCGGGACGCCCCAGACTCTGGCTGATGGAGCGGTCGTTGACGTCCGAGTAGAGAATGAAATTCATGGCATCCCACGGTGCAACCGCCATCCCGGCAGCTTCACGCTATGACGGCCGAGCGTCGGATCGAACCGGCATCAGCGCGGTTCGTCCTGCATCATCGGGCACGTCTCTGTTCTTGTTTTAATGGTCGGTTTTACCCTGTCGCACGATCCTTGCGAGCAGCCGCCGGGGATCGCGACGAGGGGCATTCTAAACACATCCGTCGCGCATTCGGGAACCGCCCGGCGAGAAAAAACCGACTACTCTGACGAGAACTGACCAGTCACGATTTGCCCTGTTGAAATTGCTGCGCAATTGGCACAGATTGGCAACCAAACAACTACAACAACGACTTCACCCGTTGTCTCGGCCGGATTTTCTCTCGGTCTGACAGACATCCCCTTATAGCCTGTGGGAAGAGGTGAAAGTTAAAGACCAAGGGGTCGCTGTTTGAAAAAAAGTCTGTTCATCACGGGTCTCAGTGGATTCGTGGGACAACACATCCAGTCACGCCTCCAGGGGGAAGACGCGTCGTGGGAGCTGCTGCCTGCCGCCTCACCCTACGACCTGACAAACCCGGACAGCCTCATCGATCTGTGGCCGCAACTGCCCGATGCGGTCATTCATCTCGCCGGCCAGACCTTTGTTCCTGAAGCGTTCCGCGATCCGGCACGAACCTTCGACATCAACCTGCTCGGCACCCTGAACCTGTTGCAGGCCCTCAAGGCCCGCGGCTTCAAGGGCACGTTCCTGTATGTCAGCTCGGGCGATGTCTACGGCCAGGTCGAAGAACCCGCGCTGCCGATCACCGAACAACAACCACCCTGCCCGCGCAATCCCTATGCAGTCAGCAAGCTGTCGGCGGAGTTCCTCAGCCTGCAATGGGGGCTGAGCGAAGGCTGGCCGGTACTGGTCGCGCGGCCGTTCAACCACATCGGCACCGGGCAGAAGGAAAGCTTCGTCATCGCCAGCGCCGCGCGGCAGATCAACCGCATCAAGCAAGGGCTGCAAGCGCCGCGCCTGGAAGTCGGCGACATCGATGTCACCCGCGATTTCCTCGACGTCAGAGACGTAGTCTCGGCCTATTTCGCCCTGCTGGAAAAAGGCACGCCGGGACAGGTCTACAACATTTGCTCAGGCCATGAGCAAAGCATCCGCAGCCTCATCGAACAGATGGGCGACCTGGCCCAGGTCAAGCTGCAACTGGTTCAGGATCCGGCACGCATGCGCCGCGCGGATCAGCGTCGCGTCTGCGGCAGCCACCAACGGCTGGCCCGGACCACAGGATGGACGCCGCAAATCACTACACAACAATCCCTGCGGGCGATCCTGTCCGACTGGGAGAAGCGAGTACAACAAGAATGACAAAAAGTGCATTGATCACCGGGATCACCGGCCAGGACGGCGCGTATCTGGCCAAGCTGCTGCTCGACAAGGGTTACAAGGTTCACGGCCTTGTTGCACGGCGCAGCAGCGATTCACGCTGGCGCCTGCGGGAGATGGGCGTCGAAGCGGACATCGTCTACCTGGATGGCGACATGGCCGATGCCTGCTCGGTGCAGCGCGCGGTGATCAAGTCGGCGCCGGACGAGGTGTATAACCTGGCAGCCCAGAGCTTCGTCGCGGCCTCCTGGGACCAACCGGTGACGACCGGCATCGTCGATGGCCTGGGCGTGACCCACCTGCTCGAAGCGATCCGGCAGTTCAGCCCGCACACGCGTTTCTATCAGGCGTCCACCAGCGAAATGTTCGGTCTGATCCAGGCCGAGCAACAGGACGAGAACACCCCGTTCTACCCGCGCAGTCCTTACGGTGTGGCCAAACTCTATGGCCACTGGATCACCGTCAACTACCGCGAAAGCTTCAACCTGCACGCCAGCAGCGGCATTTTGTTCAATCATGAATCGCCCCTGCGCGGCATCGAATTCGTGACCCGCAAGGTCACCGACGCCGCCGCCCGGATCAAACAGGGCAAACAGCAGGAGCTGGCCCTGGGCAACATCGACGCCAAACGCGACTGGGGCTTTGCCGGTGATTACGTCGAGGCGATGTGGCTGATGCTGCAACAGGACAAGCCCGACGATTTCGTGGTCGCCACCGGCGTCACCACCACCGTGCGCGAGATGTGCCGCATCGCCTTCGATCACGTCGGCCTGAACTACCGGGATTACGTGAAGATCGACCCGGCGTTTTTCCGCCCGGCGGAAGTCGAAGTGCTGCTCGGCAACCCGGCCAAGGCCCAGCGCGTGCTCGGCTGGAAACCCAGGACCGACCTCGACACCCTGATTCGCATGATGATGGATGCGGACATGAAGCGCGTCGCCAAGGAGTAGGCCATGCTGATCCCCGTGATTCTGTCCGGCGGTGCCGGCACCCGTTTGTGGCCGGTGTCCCGCGAGGGCCATCCGAAGCCGTTCATGACCCTGCCCGACGGCCAGTCGCTGCTGGGCAAGACCTACCGGCGCGCCGCTGCGCTGCTGGATGGCTGGGGCGACATCGTCACGGTGACCAACCGCGAGTATTACTTCCAGAGCAAGGATCACTATCAGGCCGCGCGCCTGTCCCGGCATCGCGGGCACTTCCTGCTCGAGCCCACCGGGCGCAACACGGCCCCGGCCATCGCGGCGGCAGCGCTGTCGCTGCAAGCGCTGCACGGTGATGCGGCAATCATGGTGGTGATGCCCGCCGACCATTTGATCGTCAACGAAGACGCGCTCAAAAGCGCGGTCGAGCACGCGGTCAATCTGGCGAAGGACGGTTATCTGGTGACCTTTGGCGTGGTGCCGACCGCACCGGAAACCGGATTCGGCTACATCGAGACCGGCGCCCCGCTGAATGACCGGGGCGCGGCCAAAGTCCAGCGATTCGTGGAAAAACCCGACCTGCAGACCGCCACCCATTATCTGGAGAGCGGCAACTTCCTGTGGAATTCGGGGATGTTCTGTTTCTCCACCGCAACGGTGATCGCCGAGCTGGCGCTGCACGCCCCCGAGCTGCTGGAACAGGCCCGCGCCTGCATGGCCGCCAGCGAACCGGTGGAAACCGCTGGTTGTCTGCAACAGGAATTGTCCGCGCAGCTGTTCGCCGAAATCACCGACATTTCCATCGACTACGCACTGATGGAGCGCTCGGAAAAGGTTGTGGTGGTGCCGGCGGGTTTCGACTGGAGCGACATTGGGTCCTGGGGTGCAGTGGCCGCGCTGGTGCCGGCCGACGCCGATAACAACCGCGCCAGCGGCGAGGCGATCTTCATCGACAGCCGCAACAACTTCGTTCAAAGCGATGGCCGGCTGGTGGCCGCCGTCGGTGTGGAAGACCTGATAATCATCGACACCGCCGACGCCGTGCTGGTAGCCCATGCCGACCGTGCGCAGGATGTGCGACGCGTGGCCAAGCAGCTCAAGGACAAGTCCCACGAAGCCTATCGCCTGCACCGTACGGTCAGCCGTCCGTGGGGCACCTACACCGTGCTCGAGGAAGGCCCGCGCTTCAAGATCAAGCGCATCGTGGTCAAACCCGGCGGCAAGCTGTCGCTGCAGATGCACCATCACCGCAATGAACACTGGGTGGTGGTCGAAGGCATGGCCAAGGTCACCAACAACGGCAGCGGCACGACCCTGGTGGCGAAGAACGAATCGACGTTCATTGCCGCCGGTCACAAGCACCGTCTGGAAAACCCCGGCGTGATCGACCTGGTGATCATCGAAGTGCAAAGCGGCGAATACCTGGGAGAGGACGACATCGTCCGCTTCGAAGACCAATACGGCAGGACGGTGTGAATGCTGCTTTCCCTGTACCGCTCGCTGCACGACTACCGGGGTTTCATCCTCGGTAGCGTCAAGCGGGAGTTTCAAGCGCGGTATCGCAATTCGCTGTTCGGCGCGGTGTGGACGGTACTCAACCCGCTGTCGATGATCATCGTGTACACGGTGATCTTTTCCCACATCATGCACGCCCGTCTGCCCGGCGTGGACGACGGCATGGCCTACAGCGTCTACCTGTGCGCCGGGCTGCTGACCTGGGGCCTGTTCTCGGAAATCACCCTGCGCAGCCAGAACATGTTTCTGGAAAACGCCAACCTGCTGAAGAAAATCAGCTTCCCGCGCCTCTGCCTGCCGGTGATCGTGCTGCTCAATGCCGGAATCAACTTCGCGATCATCATCGGCCTGTTCCTCGGGTTTCTGTTGATCAGCGGACGCTGGCCGGGCATGGCATTGCTGGCACTGGTGCCGCTGCTGGCGCTGCAAGTGCTGTTCTGCGCCGGACTGGGCATGATCCTCGGCGTGCTCAACGTGTTCTTTCGCGATGTCGGGCAATTGTTCGCCATATGCCTGCAATTCTGGTTCTGGCTGACGCCGATCGTGTATCCGCTGAGCATCCTGCCCGAGTGGGTGCAGCGCCTGCTGCAACTCAATCCGCTGACCAACCTGATCGGCAGTTACCAGAACCTGTTTCTCTACGGTCAGTGGCCGGTGTGGAGTTCGCTGCTGCCGATCTTCGTGATCGGCCTGCTGCTGTGCGCGATCGGCCTGCGCCTGTTTCGTCGGCGGGTCGGGGAAATGGTGGATGAACTCTGATGGGGCACATACGCGTCACAGGCCTGGGCAAGGCCTACAAGCAGTACCCCACCCGCTGGAGTCGCCTGGCCGAATGGCTGATTCCGTTTTCGCCGATGCGTCATCGTCAGCACTGGGTGCTGCAGGACGTGAATTTTGAAATCGCTCCCGGTGAAGCGGTGGGTATTGTCGGGGTCAACGGCGCCGGCAAAAGCACCCTGCTGAAAATGATCACCGGCACCACTCAACCGACCTGCGGCCAGATTCAACTCGAGGGCCGGGTCGCGGCGCTGCTGGAACTGGGCATGGGGTTTCACCCGGACTTCACCGGCCGACAGAACGCAATCATGGCCGGGCAACTGCTGGGCATGCAGGTCGAAGACATCGAAGCCCTGATGCCGGACATCGAACGCTTTGCGGAAATCGGCGAGGCCATCGATCACCCGGTGCGCACCTACTCCAGTGGCATGCAGATGCGCCTGGCCTTCAGCGTCGCCACCGCGCGCCGCCCGGACATTCTGATCGTCGACGAAGCGCTGTCGGTGGGCGATGCCTACTTCCAGCACAAGAGCTTCGACCGCATCCGCAGCTTCCGCAAGGCCGGCACCACGCTGTTGATCGTGTCCCACGACCGCTCCGCGATCCAGTCGATCTGCGACTCGGCGATCCTGCTTGAAGGCGGCCACATGGTGATGCACGACAAGCCCGAAGCGGTCATGGATTACTACAACGCCCTGCTCGCCGAACGCGAAGGCCAGACCGTGCGCCAGGAACTGCTCGACGGCGGCCAGGTACGCACCGTGTCCGGCACCGGCGAGGCAGGGATCCTCAGCGTGCGCCTGCTCGATGAACGCGGACGCTCCATCGACGCCGCCGAAGTCGGTCAGCCGGTGACGCTGGAAGTCGAGGTGGAGATTCGCCAGGACATCGAACGGCTGGTGCTCGGCTTCATGATCAAGGATCGCCTGGGCCAGGCCATGTACGGGATCAACACCCACCGTCAGAACCAGGCGCTGGAAGACCTGCGTGCGGGTGAACGCATCACCTATCGCTTCGCCTTCGTCATGGGCCTGGGCAAGGGCAATTACTCCGTGGCCCTGAGCCTGTCGCGACTGGACTCGCACCTGGACCGCAACTTCGAATGGCGTGACTACGGCCTGGTGTTCCACGTGATCAACAACCGTCAGGAAGATTTCGTCGGCTGTTCCTGGCTGGGCGCCAGCACCTCGATCACCCGCCACGCGCACAGCCTCGCGGAGCGCGCGCCATGACCCGCCTGCTGGTTGAATGCACCCACGTGTTCAAACACCCGAAGGTCAATTCAGGGATTCAGCGGGTGGTGCGCAACGTCATCAAACAGCTGCCGCCGAGCGCCGAAGGCGTCGAATGCGTGCCGGTGGTTCTGCTCAAGGGCCAGTTGTACCGAGTGAAGCGTCTGGCGCCGCTGGATTCGCCGCTGTTCAATGCCATCGTCACGTTTGGCGAACGCCTGGAGCGGCTGGCCCATCGTTTCTGGCAACTGCATCAGCGGCTGGATACCGGTTGCCGCACAAAACTGGTACGACGCCTGTTGTACGTCGGCTATCGCCTGACCTCGTTCGGTGCATTCGGAATACCGCTGCGGCTGGTCGAGCAGGTCAATCGCTATCAATTGCCTCAACGCTGCGAACCACTGCAACACCAGACTGGCGATCATCTGGTGCTGCTGGATTCGTCCTGGCATTCGGACTTTTTCCTGCATGCCGAGCGCCTCAAACAGGAAGGCCTGGGCATCGTTGCAGTGATCTACGATCTGATTCCCCTGTCCCACCCGCAGTTCTACGACACGCGGCTGGTCGAGGTGTACAGAGAGTGGTTCGACTGGATCGCCCGTAATGCCGACGGTTTCATGGCCATCTCCGCCACTGTGCGCGATCAGCTGCGTGCAGAACTGCAACGTCGCCTTGGTTCGGCACAAGTCGGCAAACGTTGGTTCGACTACTTTCACCTCGGTTCGGAGCTGGATCTGCAGAGCGTCGAAGCCGCCGTCGAACCGCGTCTGCAAAAGCTGTTCGCAATAAAGGAGCCGGTGTTCCTGATGGTCAGCACCATCGAACCGCGCAAGAACCACGACTATCTGCTGGATGCCTTCGACCATGCCTGGGCGAACGGCTCGAACGCCCGGTTGTGCATCGCTGGGCGCATCGGCTGGAAGTGCGACGCGCTGCTGGCCCGGATTCGCCATCATCCGGAGCTGAACCGGCGCCTGTTCATGTTCAACGACTTGAGCGACACCAGCCTCGAACACGCCTACGCCCATGCCAGTGCGCTGGTGTTTCCGTCGTTCGTCGAAGGCTTTGGTCTGCCGCTGGTGGAAGCCATGCAACGCGGGCTGCCGGCGATGGGCAGCGATATCCCGGTGTTTCGCGAGATCGGCGGTGAGTTCATGGCGTATTTCGATCTGCAATCGCCACAAAGCCTCGCCGATCTGCTGCAGACCTTTGAGCGCAGCGGTCGATTCCCCGCCGCTCGCGATGTGAGTGACTGGCAATGGATCGGCTGGCGGGAAGCCAGCGCGCAACTGGCCGAGCGTACCGCGCGCCAGGTGCTGGAGGCACCTCAGGTGTCAGCGAGGCAACATGCGCATAGCCCTTAACGCCCGCATCCTCCAGGCACCGCGCACCGGCATCGGCCATTACGTGGCCGAACTGGTGAATGCCTTGCACGCTGAAACCGATATCGAGCTGGCGTTGTTCCATGGCTGGGGCTGGAGTTCGCAACTGCCGGAAGCAGCGATGCCCGGTTATTCGCGCCTGACGCCGCTGCTGCGGCAGATCCCCGGCGCCTATCAGGCGCGCCGCTGGCTGGAGCAGAAACGCTTCGATCAGGGCCCGGCGCAACCGGTCGATCTGTACCACGAACCGAGCCTGTGGCCGCTGGCCTTCGATGGCCCGACCGTGATTACCCTGCACGATCTCACGCACCTGCATTTCCCCGAGACCCAGCCGCCGGCGCGGCTGCGGGAAATCGAGCGCCGGCTCACCGAAGGCGTACGCCAGGCGCGGATCATTCTGACCGACTCGCAAGCCATCGCTGACGAGGCCCGGGAGTATTTCGGACTGCCTGCCGAGCGCTTCGTGGTCGCGCCGCTGGGTGTCGCCGAGCGTTTCAGGCCGCGCGATCCACAAGACATCGATGCGGTGCTCAAGGCCCATGCGGTCGAGTACCGGGAGTACTTCCTCTGCGTCGGCACCCTGGAGCCGCGCAAGAATCTGAACCTGGCCCTGCGCGCCCACGCGCTGTTGCCAGATCGGGTGCGCCAGCGTTTCCCGCTGTTGATCGTCGGCATGGCCGGCTGGCAGCGCGACCAGTTCAGTGATGAATTGAATCAGGCGCTGGCTTGCGGGCACGTGTGCCTGCTCGGCTACCTGCCCGATGAGCAAGTCGCGCAATTGCTGGCCGGCGCCCGGGCGCTGATTTTTCCGTCGCTGTATGAAGGTTTCGGCCTGCCGGTGCTGGAAGCGATGGCCAGCGGCACGCCAGTGGTAATCACCCGCTCTTCGGCCATGCCGGAAGTGGCGGGCGACGCCGGCAACTATATTGAAGCTGAAGATGCAGACGGCTTGCGTGATGCGATGAGCCGACTGATCGATGATCAAGCGCACTGGCAGGCATGCCGGGAAGCCGGATTGCAGCAGGCACGGCTTTTTTCCTGGAAGCGTTGCGCGCAGGCCACGGCCGGCGCCTACCACCAGGCCATGGGAGGTTGAATGCGAGTTCTTCATTTCTTCAAGACGTACCTGCCGGACTCGGTCGGCGGTATCGAGCAAGTGATCTTTCAACTCTGCGAAAGTGGCGCCCAGCACGGCATCGAAGGCCAGGTGCTGACCCTCAGCGCCAATCCAGAACCTGCGGTGGTGCGTCTCGGCCAGCATGAAGTGCATCGGGCCAAACTGGATATCCAGTTCGCCTCCACGGGTTTTTCCTGGAGCGTGTTCAAGCAGTTTCGTGAACTGGCCGCCGAAGCCGACGTAATCAACTACCACTTCCCGTGGCCGTTCATGGATCTCGTGCATTTTGCCAGCGGCGTGAACAAACCGACGGTGGTGACCTATCACTCGGACATCATTCGCCAGAAGCACCTGCTCAAACTCTATCGCCCGCTGATGAACCGCTTTCTCGCCAGCGCCGACCGGATTGTCGCGGCTTCGCCAAACTATCTGCACACCAGTGATGTGTTGCAGCAATTCCAGGACAAGACTCGCGTCATCCCCTATGGCTTGAACAAGGCCGGTTATCCACAGCCTGACGTCGAGCGCATGAACCGCTGGCGTCAGCAGCTTGGGGACAAGTTTTTCCTGTTCGTCGGGGTGATGCGCTATTACAAAGGCCTGCACATCCTGCTCGAAGCCTTGAAAGACGTGGACTATCCGGTAGTGATCGTCGGCGCCGGCCCGCTGGAGCAGGAACTGCACGCCCAGGCCGCGGCCCTGGGTCTGCGCAACATTCATTTCCTCGGGCGGCTGAGCGATGAAGACAAGGTCGCCCTGCTGCAACTGAGCTACGCCATCGTCTTCCCATCGCACCTGCGCTCGGAAGCGTTCGGCATTTCGCTGCTCGAAGGCGCGATGTACGGCAAACCGATGATCTCCAGCGAAATCGGCACCGGCACCAGCTACATCAACATCCACAACGAAACCGGACTGGTGGTGCCACCGAGTCATCCTCCGGCATTTCGCGAAGCGATGCGCACCCTGTGGGAAAACCCGGCCCGCGCCGCCGAAATGGGCCTCAAGGCTGAAGCCCGCTATCGGCAGTTATTCACAGCCGATGAAATGGGCCGCAAGTGGACCGAGCTGTATCAGGAGCTGCTGGAGGAAAAGGCGTTGTCCTACGCCTGATCCGTTACAGATCCAGCACCAGCGGCTGGGCACTCTGCGCCGGCACCGCGCAGCAAATCAGCACCTGCCCCTCCTCCGGCACTTCTGCCGGAGGCTGTGGATAATTCACCGCGCCGCTGATCAGCCGCGTCCTGCAGGTGCCGCACGAACCCCCGCGACAACTGAATTCCGGACGCAGGCCGCGACTTTCCGCCAGCTCCAGCAAACTGCCGCCATCGGGCTGCCAGCGCGCTTCCTTGGCTGAACGTTCGAACACCACCGGCACCGACGTGGTCGCAGCCGGCGGTTGTTCCATCACGATCGCGTCCGGATCGGCCTGGCGCTTGAGGGTCGAAGGGCCGAAGGTTTCGGCATGGATCTGCCCGTCCCGCACATCCAGTTCGCGCAAGATGTCATAAATACCTTGGGTAAAACCGCCGGGACCGCAGAGCACGAAGTCGACCTGATCGAAGTCCTCGTCGGTCAGCAGATTGCGCAACAGATCGCCATCGATACGGCCACGCAGGTCGAAGTCTTTTCCTTCGACCAGATCGTCTTCCGGCTGACTTAGCACTCGCAACACTTTCACGGCATCACCGGCATCCTCCAGCAACCGATCCACCTCTGCGCGGAACGGCTGGTCGGCGAGGCTGCGGGAACTCTGAACAAACAGGGTCGGACGAATCCGCCGGGTCCGCAGGCCCTGATACACCACCTCACGCAGCATCGACAGCAGCGGCGTAATGCCGACGCCGGCCGCCAACAGCACCAGTGGACGACGCTCCAGCGCCGCGACCGTGAAATGCCCTTGAGGCAAGCGCGCCTCCAGCACATCGCCCACGCGAATCTGCTCATGCAGGTGCGTCGACACCCGTCCTTCGCGCTTGACGCTGATCCGGAAAAAATCGTCCGACGGCGCGCCGGACAGGCTGTAGGTACGGATGTGCACCTCGCCATCGAGAGTGAACCGCAGCGGCAGATGCTGCCCGGCGAGAAACACCGGCAGTCCTGCGCCATCGTCCGGCTCCAGATAAATCGAGCGGATGTGACGGCTTTCCATTTCGACTTTTGCCACGCGCAACGGCCGCCAGCTGTCCCCCAATGCCTTGGCCTGCAACCGTGCATCGGCCTGGGCCCAGTTACCGGTCAGCAGGCTGGTGGGTGACATGCCGTCGAAGCGCCAGCGAAGAGCCAGCGCTGCCGGACGCCGAACCAGTTTTTCCACCTCGAAAGTCCACAACCGTTCGGCGCCCTGGAAGGCCTCGATCTGCGGCGCCTCGAGAATGATCTCGGTGCGACCGCTGAGCTGCAACACATCGCCTGTGGAAAAGTCGATGAACAGCAACCCGGCCAAGGGATTGAGCAGCAGATTGCCGAGTGTGTTGAAGTGCAGGTTGCCGGCAAAATCAGGGATCGTCAGGCGATTACCCTCGATTCGCACAAAACCGGGTTGACCGCCGCGGTGGGAAACATCCACCGAACGCTCGCCATCAACATCGACATAACTGGCGACGAAGAAAGTATCGGCGCTTTCGATCAGCGCAATGGCGGCGTCATCTAGGCTGTCACGGTGTTCGGCTTTGCGGGTCTGCGGATCGGTCAGCGGCACCCGCTGAAACTGACGCAATTGAATGTATTGCGGGCAGTTGCCGAACGATTGATCCACCGTCAGCCCGAAGCCGTTCGCGTCAAGATTATCGATGTGGCCATTGAGCCGATTGCGCCGGCGGGTGTGCAGTTCGATACCAAGCAGACCGATGGCGGCGCCGGCTTGTAACTGCGCCGGGTCATCAGCAGCCGGCAGACTGGCGAACTGCAGTTGCGTCGGCTCGGGAGAGTGAGCAAAGCCCGGTTCGCCCTCCAGCACACTGGCCCAGGGGCGACCTTCGGCATCCACCGCGCCATACAGCATGAAGGGCAATTGCTCATAGAACTGACGGTGCTGATCCGGCATCCAGGTGCGAATCACCTTACGCCCGAATTCCGCCATGCGCTCGGCAACGCCGACATGGGCCTGTAACTGTTGCTCGCCAGCGTGCCACGGTGAACGTTCCATCACGGTCTCTCCCCTGCGCCATCGGCACAGATTGAATGTCAGACGGTGGTTTGCAGGCCGGCAACGGTGCGCGGCATGCCGACAAAACCGGGCAGCGCCTCGATGCGCGAGAGCCAGGCGCGAACGTTAGCGTAGTCGTCCAGCGACACATTGCCTTCCGGTGCGTGGGCGATGTAGCTGTAGGCCGCCACGTCAGCGATGGTCGGCTCAGTACCTGCCAAATACGGGGTTTTGCCCAATTCCAGGTCCATCACCTTGAGAAAATTGTGCGCGCGGGTGATGACTTCCTCGGCGTTGAACTTCGCCCCGAACACCGTGATCAGGCGGGCGGCGGCAGGGCCGAAAGCAATCGGCCCGGCGGCAGCGGACAACCAGCGCTGCACATGCGCGGCGCCGACCGGATCGCTTGGCAGCCAGCGACCATTACCGTATTTCTGTGCCAGGTAGACGAGAATCGCGTTGGAGTCGGCGAGTACCACGCCATTGTCATCAATGGCCGGAACCTGACCAAAGCTGTTGATAGCCAGGTATGGCGCCTGTTTATGCTCGCCCTTGGCCAGATCGACAAAGATCAGCTCGGTCGGCAGTTGCAACAGTGACAACATCAGTTCGACGCGATGGGCGTGGCCGGAACGCGGGAAGTTGTAGAGTTTGATCGCTTGCATGGTCGACTCCGCTGGATGAAGGCGCCGTTCAGGGTGGACGGCGGCCGTGGGAGCCATCTTCCACCTATCGTGAAAACAACAGAATTACCAGCAAACGCAATCCATTATTTCTCTGGATGAAATAAAGCGGCATTTTTCAAGGCGGGATGCTCACGCAATGCGTTCACCATGAAGTCGACAAAACTGCGCACCCGCGCCGGCGCCTTGCGTCCGCCCTGATACACCACATGGATCGGCAACGCAGGCAGTTCGAACTCGGCGAGGACGATTTCCAGTTCGCCGGAGGCGACCTTGCCGGCCACCTGATAAGACAGCACCCGGGTCAGCCCCAGGCCCAGCGACGCCGCCGTGATCGCAGCCTGATTGGCCGTGACCACCAGACGCGGTTCCGGTTTTACGCCGATGAGTTCACCGTGTTCCATGAATGGCCAACTGCGCTGTTGACCGATGGCCGATGTCGCCACCACCGGCGCCCCTGCCAATGCCTGTGGATGGGCAGGCCGACCATGGACCGCGAAGTATTCCGGCGAGCCGCAAATCACCCGCCGTACCTCACCGACCCGGATCGCATGCTGATTGCTGTCCGGCAACTCGCCGATACGCACCGCGACGTCGATGCCCTCCTCGACCATGCTTACCACGCGGTCGAGCAACAGGGCGTTGATGGAAACGTCCGGGTATTGCGTCAGATAACGCGCCATCACCGGCGTGACGAATTGTTCACCGAATAAAACCGGCGCCGTCACCGTCAACTGCCCACGGGGCTGGGTATGACTGCCGGCAGCGGAATCCTCCGCTTCCTGCACCTCGGCGAGAATTCTCCGACAGTCTTCCAGGAAACGCAGACCGGCTTCGCTCAAATGCACGCTGCGGGTGGTACGGATCAACAACTGCGTGCCGATCCGCTGCTCCAGCGCGGCCACCGCCCGGGTCACGCTGGCTGCCGACAAACCCAGGCGCCGCGCGGCAGCGGAGAAGCCCTGCTCCTGGGCGACGATGGCGAAAACCTGCATTTCCTGGAAGCGATCCACTGTTTAACTCCTAAACCGCGGCGTTTATCCGCTGATGCAAGTCCGGGAACAGCAGTTGAGCAAACCAGATCGGCAATCCCGGATAGAGATCACGCGCCTTGGGCGTTGCACTTTCGACCAGCCCCAACTGTACGAGACTTTTCAATTGATCCGTTGCCACCCGATCGGACAATCCCGTGAAGATCTTGAAATCCGCGCGGCTCAACGTGCCTTGCGTCAGCAGAACATGCAAGGCCCGTGCGGTTTCCAGCTTGATCCCCGCCCGTTTGATCCGCTCGTCCCAAGCAAAAATGGTTTGCAACCTTTCGCGCATATTGGAGATGTTCAACGCCTGCTCTGTGTAACGCATCTGGTCGAGACAAGTTTCCAGCATGAACCCGACAAATTCGAACAAACCGGCTTGCGTCAGTTGACCACGACCATCCAGATCCCCACGACGCGGCTTGTCGGCGTTTGCCAGTCGGGCGTAATAGGACGCTTGCTGTCGAGCAAGCCCGCGGGATAAGGACCAGAGCGGCGAAACCAACCCGAGTTTCTGCAACTGGAGATGCGTCACCAGCCTGACTGTCCGTCCATTTCCGTCAACGAAAGGATGCACCCACGCCAATCGATGGTGATAAGCCATGACGGCAAGCAGTCGACTCCGTGCGTCCGGCAAACGACCGTATATCTGCTGCATTCGGTTAAGCATGGGCGATACGGATTGGCAGGGGGGGGCCGCGTGATTGCCAACGAGCACTTCCTGACCCGCCACATCCCGTAACTGACCAGGCACCAGTTGACTCCCGTCACTCAGACTCAGCTGCTCGTCGCCAGCACCGAGAAACAGACGCTTGTGCAGGCGCGCAACGAATGCCGAACTGAACAGGGTTTCCCATGACAGGTCCTTGTGCATAGTCAGCGCTCGTTCGAATGCCTGCTGCGTGCCGATGTGCGTCATAGCCAGCTCTGTGAGCTCTTTGCGGTGACGTTTTGGAGCTGTCGGAGCAAGCGTCAAAGGCTCCGTGAACTGACCTTCTATCAAGTTGCTGTAGAAACTGCTGGTGACACGCAGTAGACCGCCGACCCGTTGCAGCATGGGGGGAGAAACCATAGCGCTGAGTTTTCCAGCCTGGAAGGGCACTTGCTCGGCCAGTTGCAATATTTCACTTGGAAATACCGGCATCAGCGGCTCGAGCCAATGGTTTCCCAAGACAGATTCAGCACTCATAAAATCTCCAGAATCGCGGATTTTTTTGCGAATTCAAGATTACGCTCAAAGCCTTTATTTACCTAGCCTTGAGTAATGTAGGAGATTTCATGAATGGGTGTAGTTAGCGGATTTGTTTGCGGATTTACTGTAGGAATTTACTGCTGTGTATCTGTGTTCTGCACAAGAGCGCGAATAACTCGCGCTCTTGTGCAACCCATCACTCCACCGTCACCGACTTCGCCAGGTTACGCGGCTGATCCACGTCCGTGCCCTTGAGCACCGCAACGTAGTACGACAGCAGTTGCAGCGGAATGGTGTAGAGGATCGGCGACAGGATGTCGTGGATGTGAGGCATCTGCACCACGTGTGTGCCTTCGCCGTTGGTCATCCCGGCCTTTTCGTCGGCGAACACGACCAGTTCGCCACCGCGGGCGCGGACTTCCTGCAGGTTGGACTTCAGTTTCTCCAGCAGTTCGTTGTTCGGTGCGACGGTCACCACCGGCATGTCGTTATCCACAAGCGCCAGCGGACCGTGCTTCAGTTCGCCGGCCGGGTAGGCTTCGGCGTGGATGTACGAGATTTCCTTGAGCTTCAAGGCCCCTTCCATCGCCACCGGGAATTGCGCGCCACGGCCCAGGAACAGGGTGTGGTTCTTCTCGGCGAACAGCTCTGCGATTTTTTCCACGGTGCTGTCCATCGCCAAGGCTTCGCCCAGACGGGTTGGCAGGCGACGCAGTTCTTCGACCAGCGTGGCTTCAACGCCTTTGCCCAAAGTACCGCGCACCTGACCCAGAGACAGGGTCAGCAGCAGCAGACCGACCAACTGCGTAGTGAACGCCTTGGTCGAGGCCACGCCGATTTCACGACCAGCCTGGGTCAGCAGGGTCAGGTCGGACTCGCGCACCAGCGAGCTGATGCCGACGTTGCAGATCGCCAGACTTGCGAGGAAGCCCAGTTCCTTGGCGTTGCGCAGGGCGGCCAGGGTGTCGGCGGTTTCGCCGGACTGGGAGATGGTGACGAACAGGGTGTCCGGCTGCACCACCACCTTGCGGTAGCGGAACTCGCTGGCGACTTCGACCTGGCACGGAATGCCGGCCAGCTCTTCGAGCCAGTAACGGGCAACCATGCCGGCGTGATAGCTGGTGCCACACGCCACGATCTGCACGTTGCGCACTTTGGCGAACAATTCGGCCGCTTGCGGGCCAAACGCCTGCACCAGCACCTGGTCCGCACTCAACCGACCTTCCAGGGTGCGCTGCACCACGGATGGCTGCTCGTGGATTTCCTTGAGCATGTAGTGACGGAACTCGCCTTTGTCGGCGGCTTCGGCGCCATCGGTGTACTGGACGGTCTGGCGCTCGACGGCTTTGCCGGTCACGTCCCAGATCTGCACCTTGTCGCGCTGGATTTCGGCGATATCGCCCTCTTCCAGGTACATGAAACGGTCGGTGACCTGACGCAGGGCCAGTTGATCGGAAGCGAGGAAGTTTTCGCCCAGGCCCAGACCGATCACCAGCGGGCTGCCGCTGCGAGCAGCAACGAGTCGATCCGGTTGCTTTGCGTGGATAACCGCCAGACCGTAAGCGCCATGCAGCTCCTTGACCGCAGCCTTCAGCGCATCGGCGAGGTCTGGCAACGACTTGAGTTTTTCGGTCAGCAGGTGAGCGATGACTTCGGTGTCGGTGTCCGAGGTGAACACGTAGCCCAGTGCTTTCAGTTGTTCACGCAGCGCCTCGTGGTTTTCGATGATGCCGTTGTGCACGACAGCGACGTCACCGGAGAAATGCGGGTGGGCATTGCGCTCGCTCGGCGCACCATGGGTGGCCCAGCGGGTGTGGGCAATACCGAGACGGCCAACCAGCGGATGTTCGGCCAGCGCCGCGTCGAGTTCGCTGACCTTGCCCACACGACGAGTGCGTTCCAGAATGCCGTCATTGGTGTACACCGCCACACCGGCACTGTCATAGCCCCGGTATTCGAGGCGTTTGAGGCCTTCGACCAGAATGGCGGTGATGTTACGTTCAGCTACCGCACCGACGATTCCACACATGCTTATTTCTCCTGACTGACAGTCGCGCAAATCAAGTTGATACCGCGCGCCTGAATCTGATCGCGCGCATCCAGAGGCAGGCGATCATCGGTAATTAGGGTATGGACGCTGCTCCATGGCAGCTCCAGGTTGGGGATCTTGCGGCCGATCTTGTCGGCCTCGACCATCACGATCACTTCCCGCGCCACTTCCGCCATCACCCGGCTCAGGCCGAGCAATTCATTGAAGGTGGTGGTGCCACGCACCAGGTCGATGCCATCGGCACCGATAAACAACTGGTCGAAGTCGTAAGAGCGTAGTACCTGCTCGGCGACCTGGCCCTGAAAGGATTCCGAGTGCGGATCCCAGGTTCCGCCGGTCATCAACAGCACAGGCTCGTGTTCAAGTTCGCTCAGGGCGTTGGCTACGTGCAGGGAGTTGGTCATCACCACCAGGCCTGGCTGTTGGCCGAGCTCGGGAATCATGGCGGCGGTAGTGCTGCCGCTATCGATGATGATGCGGGCGTGCTCGCGGATGCGTGTAACCGCAGCGCGGGCGATCGCCTGTTTGTATTTGGAAACGTTGAGGCTCGTGTCCGCCACCAGTTCCTGCGGCATGGTGATCGCACCACCATAGCGACGCAGCAGCAAGCCATGACTTTCAAGGACGGCGAGATCCTTGCGAATCGTAACTTCCGAAGTTTCGAAGCGCTTGGCCAGTTCATCCACACTCACCTCGCCCTGCTCATTGAGCAAAGCCAGAATGTTGTGACGGCGCTGAGGTGTGTTGCGTTTCGACATGGCTAATTAAGTTTCGATTCGAAAGATAACGGAAGCAATCAAAACCTATCAGCTGCGAATCGTCAAGCTGGCGCCCCAAAAAAAAGACCGCTGGCGGCGGTCTTTTTGTGATTCGAGCTTTGTGGATAACTCAGCTCTTCTTGATCTTCTCCGGCCGCTTCCAGCCATCGATGTTCTTCTGGCGTGCGCGGCCAACAGCCAATTGCGCGTTATCCACATTCTGGGTGATGGTCGAACCGGCAGCGGTGGTTGCACCGGCAGAGATATCCACAGGCGCCACCAGCGAATTGTTGGAACCGATGAACACGTCTTCACCCAACACGGTTTTCCACTTGTTGGCGCCGTCGTAGTTGCAGGTAATGGTGCCGGCGCCGATGTTGGTTCGCGCACCGATCTCGGCGTCGCCCAGGTAAGTGAGGTGCCCGGCCTTGGCGCCTTCGCCCATGCGCGCGTTTTTCAACTCGACGAAGTTACCCACATGGGCGCGGGCTTCCAGCACAGTGCCCGGACGCAGACGGGCAAACGGGCCGGCATCGCTGCCTTCGCCCAGCACCGCGCCTTCGATGTGACTGTTGGCCTTGACCACCACGCCCTTGCGCAGGGTGCTGTCCTTGATCACGCAGTTCGGGCCGATCACCACGTCGTCCTCTATGACAACCTTGCCTTCGAGAATCACGTTGATGTCGATCAGCACATCGCGCCCCACGGTCACTTCGCCACGTACATCAAAGCGCGCCGGGTCACGCAGGGTGACACCCTGAGCCATCAAACGGCGACCGGCACGCAATTGGTAATGACGCTCCAGCTCGGAGAGCTGTTTGCGATCGTTGGCGCCCTGCACTTCCATCGGATCGTGAGGTTGTTCGGTGGCGACGGTCAGGCCATCGCTGACCGCCATCTCGATCACGTCGGTCAGGTAGTACTCGCCCTGAGCGTTGTTGTTCGACAGGCGACTCATCCAGTCCGCCAGACGATTGGCCGGCACTGCCAGGATGCCGGTGTTGCCTTCAGTGATCGCCCGTTGCGCTTCGCTGGCGTCCTTGTGTTCGACGATGGCGGCAACCTTGCCGTCGGCATCGCGCACGATGCGGCCATAACCGGTCGGATCGTCCAGCTCGACGGTGAGCAAGCCCATCTGCCCGGGTACAACGTGCTTGAGCAGACGTTGCAGGGTCTCGACTTCGATCAACGGCACATCGCCGTAGAGAATCAGTACGGTATCGGCGGTGATGAAAGGAACAGCCTGGGCCGTGGCGTGGCCGGTGCCCAGCTGCTTGTCCTGCAATACGAAATTCAGATCGTCAGCGGCCAGACGCTCGCGCACTACATCGGCGCCATGGCCGATGACGACATGAATGCGCTGTGGATCAAGTTGACGGGCGCTGTGGATAACATGGCCAAGCATGGAATCGCCGGCAATCGGATGCAGCACTTTTGGCAGCGCGGAACGCATGCGGGTGCCTTGACCGGCCGCGAGGATAACGATTTCAAGAGACATGACTGGCTACCAATCCTGGGTGGTCAGCAACTGCGACCGGGTTTGTAGAATTCTGAAAAGAAAAAAGGGTAGCCGAGGCTACCCTTTTTTATCAATCGCACAAGAAGTGGCTGACGGATCAACCGCCAAACTTCTTGCGGATCTGCTGGACGGTGCGCAGCTGAGCTGCAGCCTCGGCCAGACGTGCGGACGCAGCTCCGTAGTCGAAATCTGCGCTCTTCTCATGCAGAGCAGCTTCGGCAGCCTTGAGAGCTGCTTGAGCCTGAGCTTCATCCAGGTCGGCGGCACGTTGCACGGTATCGGCAAGCACCTTGACCATGTTCGGCTGAACCTCGAGGAAACCACCGGAGATGTAGAACACCTCGGCTTCCCCGCCTTGCTTGATCAGGCGGATCGGACCTGGCTTCAGATTAGTGATCAGCGGCGCGTGGCCCAGAGCGATACCAAGATCACCCAGAGCACCGTGCGCAATCACCATCTCGACCAGGCCGGAAAAGATTTCTCCTTCCGCGCTGACGATGTCGCAATGGACTGTCATAGCCATCTGATTGCCTCAACCTAAATTAGCGCCCGTTGCCGGGCGCCTGGATTACAGTTTCTTGGCTTTCTCGATCGCTTCTTCGATGCCGCCGACCATGTAGAACGCTTGTTCTGGCAGGTGGTCGTAGTCACCGTTGAGGATGCCTTTGAAGCCAGCAATGGTGTCTTTCAGGGAAACGTATTTACCCGAAGCACCGGTGAAGACTTCAGCCACGAAGAACGGCTGCGACAAGAAGCGCTGGATCTTACGAGCACGGTTTACCAACTGCTTGTCGGCTTCCGACAGCTCGTCCATACCCAGGATCGCGATGATGTCCTTCAGCTCTTTGTAACGCTGCAGCACGTACTGAACACCACGAGCGGTCTCGTAGTGATCGTTGCCGATCACGTTCGGGTCCAGCTGACGCGAAGTCGAGTCCAGTGGGTCTACCGCCGGGTAGATACCCAGGGAAGCGATGTCACGGGACAGAACGACGGTGGCGTCCAGGTGAGCAAACGTGGTCGCTGGCGACGGGTCAGTCAAGTCGTCCGCTGGTACGTATACGGCCTGGATCGAAGTAATCGAACCTTGTTTGGTCGAAGTGATGCGCTCTTGCAGCACGCCCATCTCTTCAGCCAGGGTCGGCTGGTAACCTACTGCCGAAGGCATACGGCCCAACAGTGCGGATACTTCGGTACCGGCCAGGGTGTAACGATAGATGTTGTCGACGAACAGCAGAACGTCGTTACCTTCGTCACGGAACTTCTCGGCCATGGTCAGACCGGTCAGCGCTACGCGCAGACGGTTTCCCGGTGGCTCGTTCATCTGACCGTAGACCAGGGCTACCTTGTCGAGAACGTTGGAGTCCTTCATCTCGTGGTAGAAGTCGTTACCCTCACGAGTACGCTCACCCACACCGGCGAACACGGAATAACCGCTGTGCTCGATGGCGATGTTACGGATCAGTTCCATCATGTTCACGGTCTTGCCTACACCGGCACCACCGAACAGACCGACTTTACCGCCCTTGGCGAACGGGCAAACCAGGTCGATAACCTTGATGCCTGTTTCCAGCAGCTCGTTGCCACCGGCCTGTTCAGCGAAGGAAGGAGCGGCGCGGTGGATACCCCAGCGCTCTTCTTCGCCGATCGGGCCAGCTTCGTCGATCGGGTTGCCCAGTACGTCCATGATCCGGCCCAGAGTCGCTTTACCGACCGGTACGGAGATGGCTGCGCCAGTGTTGTTGACGTCCAGACCGCGCTTCAAGCCTTCGGTGGAGCCCATCGCAATGGTACGAACCACGCCGTCGCCCAGCTGCTGCTGAACTTCCAGAGTGGTTTCGGCGCCTTGAACCTTCAAGGCGTCGTAGATGCTCGGTACGCTGTCGCGTGGAAATTCCACGTCGATAACGGCGCCGATGATTTGAACGATACGTCCGCTACTCATAGCTGGATCCTCTGAATATTTGAACCGTTAAACCGCGGCAGCGCCGCCGACGATTTCCGAGATCTCTTGGGTGATCGCAGCCTGACGCGCCTTGTTGTAGATCAGCTGCAAATCGCTGATCAAATCACCGGCGTTGTCGGTAGCGTTCTTCATCGCGATCATCCGCGCAGCCTGTTCAGCCGCGTTGTTCTCGACCACCGCCTGGTACACCTGCGACTCCACGTAACGCACCATCAAGCCGTCAAGCAGCTCTTTGGCGTCTGGTTCGTAGAGGTAGTCCCAGTGGTGCTTGAGTTCTTGATCCGGGGTCGCCACCAATGGAATCAACTGCTCCACGGTAGGCTGTTGCGTCATGGTGTTGATGAACTTGTTGGATACCACGGACAGGCGGTCAATACGGCCGTCCAGGTAGGCATCCAGCATCACCTTGACGCTGCCGATCAGATCATTGATCGACGGCTCTTCACCCAGGTGGCTGATAGCTGCAACGACGTTACCGCCGAAGTTGCGGAAAAAGGCCGCACCCTTGCTACCAACGACACACAGATCGATCTCGACGCCGTTTTCGCGGTTTACCGCCATGTCCTTGACCAGGGCCTTGAACAGGTTGGTGTTCAAGCCGCCGCACAGACCACGGTCACTGCTCACGACGACATAACCGACGCGTTTAACTTCGCGATCGATCATGAACGGGTGGCGGTATTCCGGGTTGGCGTTGGCCAGATGCCCAATTACCTGGCGGATACGCTCCGCATAAGGACGGCTAGCAGCCATGCGCATTTGTGCCTTGCGCATTTTGCTGACCGCCACTTTTTCCATGGCGCTGGTAATTTTTTGCGTGCTTTTGATGCTCGCAATCTTACTGCGAATCTCTTTTGCGCCTGCCATGTAACACCTATCAGGTTAGCAAGCGGGAGCCTTGCGGCTCCCGCTGCGGCTTACCAGGTTTGGGTGGCCTTGAACTTCTCGATACCAGCCTTCAGGCCAGCGTCGATTTCGTCATTGAAGTCACCTTTAACGTTGATCTTCGCCATCAAGTCGGCGTGATCGCGGTTGAAGAAAGCGATCAGCGCTTGTTCGAAGCTGCCGATCTTGGCGATTTCAATGTCAGTCAGGAACCCACGCTCAGCGGCATACAGCGACAGCGACATGTCGGCAATCGACATTGGCGCGTATTGCTTCTGCTTCATCAGCTCGGTAACGCGCTGACCATGCTCAAGTTGCTTGCGGGTCGCTTCGTCCAGGTCAGAAGCGAACTGGGCGAATGCCGCCAGTTCACGGTACTGAGCCAGAGCGGTACGGATACCACCGGACAGCTTCTTGATGATCTTGGTCTGAGCGGCACCACCCACACGGGATACCGAAACACCGGCGTTCACTGCAGGGCGGATGCCCGAGTTGAACATGGCCGATTCCAGGAAGATCTGACCGTCGGTGATGGAAATCACGTTGGTCGGAACGAACGCGGAAACGTCGCCAGCCTGGGTTTCGATGATCGGCAGTGCGGTCAGGGAACCGGTTTTGCCGGTCACTGCGCCGTTGGTGAACTTCTCTACGTACTCTTCCGAAACGCGGGATGCACGCTCCAGCAGACGGGAGTGGAGATAGAACACGTCGCCTGGGTAAGCTTCACGGCCTGGTGGACGGCGCAGCAGCAGGGAAATCTGGCGGTAAGCCACTGCTTGCTTGGACAGATCGTCATAAACGATCAGCGCGTCTTCACCGCGGTCGCGGAAGAATTCACCCATGGTGCAACCGGAGTACGGAGCCAGGAATTGCAGTGCTGCAGATTCCGAAGCGCTCGCTGCAACGATGATGGTGTTAGCCAGTGCACCGTTTTCTTCCAGCTTGCGAACCACGTTGGCGATGGTCGATTGCTTCTGACCGATTGCCACGTAGACGCAGAAAATGCCGCTGTCTTTCTGGTTGATGATCGCGTCGATCGCCAGAGCGGTTTTACCGATCTGACGGTCACCGATGATCAGCTCACGCTGGCCACGGCCGACAGGGATCATGGCATCGACAGCCTTGTAGCCAGTCTGTACAGGCTGGTCTACCGACTTACGCCAGATCACGCCCGGAGCAACTTTCTCGACCGCGTCGGTCTCGGTGTTGCCCAGTGGACCTTTGCCGTCAACAGGGTTACCCAGTGCGTCGACAACGCGACCCAGCAGTTCCTTACCAACCGGAACTTCGAGGATGCGGCCGGTGCACTTGGCGCTCATGCCTTCAGCCAGACTGGTGTATGCGCCCAGTACAACGGCACCTACGGAGTCTTGCTCCAGGTTGAGGGCCATACCGTAGACGCCGCCCGGAAACTCGATCATCTCGCCGTACATGACGTCGGCCAGACCGTGAATCCGCACGATACCGTCAGATACGCTGACGACAGTGCCTTCGTTACGGGCTTGGGAGGTCACATCGAGCTTTTCGATGCGGCCCTTGATAATTTCACTTATTTCGGAAGGATTGAGTTGCTGCATTGCTCTGCTGCCCCTTCAAACTCAAGATTTCAATGCTTCGGCAAGTTTCGCGATTTTGCCGCGAATCGAGCCATCGATAACCAGGTCGCCGGCGCGGATAACGACACCACCTATAAGGGCAGCATCCTCCGCAACTTGCAGGCGCACTTCCCGGTTGAGTCGTGCACTGAGAACCTTGGCGAGTTTGTCTTGCTGTTCTTGGTTCAATGCAAAAGCACTGGTCACTTCAACGTCTACCGATTTCTCTTGCTCGGCCTTGTACAGGTCGAAAAGAGCGGCGATCTCCGGCAGAAGCGGGAGACGGTCGTTTTCGGCAACGACATTGATGAAGTTCTGTGCCTTGGCATCAAACTTGTCGCCGCACACGTCAATGAACGTGGCGGCCTTTTCTGCGCTCGTCAGTCGCGGGGCCTTGAGCACGCGCTGCATGGTGTCGTCTTGCGACACCGCTGCTGCCAGGCCGAGCATGGCTGACCAATTGGCCAGTTGCTGGTGGGCCTGAGCGTGCTCGAAGGCCGCCTTAGCGTAAGGTCGGGCCAACGTGGTCAGTTCTGCCATGATCGCCCTCGCTTAGATTTCAGCAGCCAGTTGGTTAACCAGCTCTGCGTGCGCGTTTTGATCGATTGTGGCACCCAGGATCTTCTCGGCGCCGCCGACAGCCAGCAAGCCCACTTGGGCGCGCAGCTTGTCTTTGACACTGTTCAGTTCCTGTTCGATCTCGGCTTGAGCCTGAACCTTCACACGGTCAGCGTCGACGCGGGCCTTTTCAACGGCCTCTTCGACAATCTGGTTACCGCGTTTCTTGGCTTGCTCGATGATTTCAGCTGCCTGAGCTTTCGCTTCGCGCAGTTGCTGACCCGCTTTCTCTTGGGCCAACTCCAGGTCGCGAGCTGCACGGCTGGCAGCGTCCAGACCATCAGCGATCTTCTTTTGACGTTCGTGCAGAGCCGCGATGACCGGAGGCCATACGAACTTCATGCAGAACAGTACAAAAATCAGGAACGCAACGGACTGGCCAATCAGGGTCGCATTAATGTTCACGCCAACACCTCGCAGTTACGTTGTCCATCACACCAAATCACTCGGAGATCCGAATGATTAGCCAGCGATCTGACCAACGAACGGGTTCGCAAAGGTGAAGAACAGAGCGATACCAACACCGATCATGGTTACGGCGTCGAGCAGACCGGCAACGATGAACATTTTAACTTGCAGCATTGGAACCATTTCTGGCTGACGCGCTGCGCCTTCCAGGAACTTGCCGCCCAGCAGGCCGAAACCAATTGCGGTACCCAGTGCGCCCAGGCCGATCAACAGTGCAACAGCGATAGCGGTTAGACCAACTACAGTTTCCATCTTTCCTCCCGACTTTTACGTCGTATGGTTTAGGTTTTTTAGATTAAAGCGGTAAAACAAATCGTTTCATGGTGCCCCGTGAGGAGCCCCTTCCCGTTTGACCGGGAAGGACATCAGACTAGTCGAGACTGGTCTTAATGGTTTTCTTCGTGCGCCATCGACAGGTAGACGATGGTCAGCATCATGAAGATGAACGCCTGCAGGGTAATGATCAGGATGTGGAACACAGCCCACGCCCACTGCAGGACAACGCCCAGGCCGCTGAGCCAGAGCAGGCCGCTGCCGAACATCACAGCGATCAGGATGAACACCAGCTCGCCGGCATACATGTTGCCGAACAGACGCAGAGCCAGAGAGATCGGTTTGGCGATCAGGGTCACGAATTCCAGCAGGAAGTTCACCGGGATCAGCAGGGCCTGAACGAAGATGTTCTTGCTGCCGAACGGGTGCAGGGTCAGTTCGCCGATGAAACCGCCGATGCCCTTGACCTTGATGCTATAGAAAATGATCAGTGCGAAAACCGAGAACGCCATGCCCAGGGTCGCGTTCGGGTCGGTCGTCGACACGGCGCGGAACGGGATGTGGTGATCGCCGGAGATCAGGATGGCCAGCTGAGGAATCCAGTCGACCGGTACCAGGTCGACGGCGTTCATCAGGAACACCCAGACGAAGATGGTCAGTGCCAGCGGTGCAATCACCGGGCTACGGCCATGGAAGCTGTCTTTCACGCTGCCATCGACGAATTCGACCAGGACTTCAACGAAGTTCTGCAGTGCACCCGGCTGACCGGAAGTCGCCTTCTTGGCCGCCATGCGGAAAAGAAGAACGAAAATCAGACCCAGCGCGACCGACCAGCCGAGAGTATCGACGTGGAAAGCCCAGAAGCCCATTTCCTTGGCTTCTGCTGCGGTGTGGGCAAAGCCCCAGCCGCCGTTGGGTAGCTGACCGAAGGTCAGGTTCTGCAAGTGGTGCTGGATATAGCCCGAAGCGGTTGTTTCTGCCATGGTTGCCTCAAACGCCCTAAGGTCTCGAAAGTCTTGTTCTCATCAGCAGGGGAGCGAACCAGCTGACCGACTGAGTCAGCACGAAGGCGCCGAATACAGCGATCGGCGCCAGTGGCTTCACACCTGCAAACACCAGTGCAAACAGCACTGCCGTCAAAATCAGTTTGCCTGCCTCGCCGGCATAGAAAGACCGGACGATGGACTGGGCTGCTCGGGCGCCGGAAAACCGAAATGCCTTGTGAGCGAAATAAACATTGGGCAGCAAGGCTATCAGGCCTCCGCAAAGTCCCGAGTATCCGGCAACGACTCCGTGCCATTGCCAGAGCGCCAAAGCGGCAATGAGCAAAATGACAAATTGAGCCATTAACACCGGAAAAACCGCCAGGCGATGGAACGGCAGGCGGTTTGGCTTGCGGGTTTCCATCACTATTGCTCTCCAATGGCCGGCTGCCGAAATTCAATAACTTGGCATAATTTGTGCCGACAAAATGCGCGCAGAGTATAGGGGCGGTTCTGCCCCTATTCAACTGTCAGGTAGTGATTTCCGACTGCGCGCTACAAGAGGAATTGTTTCAGCGGATGTGTGCGAGCACACCTTGAAGCTCATCGAGGGAGTTGTAACCGATCACCAGCTGACCCTTGCCCTTCTTCCCGTGGCGGATCTGCACCGCAGAGCCCAGGCGCTCGGCCAGACGCTGTTCGAGGCGGGCGATATCCGGGTCGGGTTTGGACGGTTCGACCGGCTCCGGTTTGCCACTCAACCATTGGCGAACCAGTGCCTCAGTTTGGCGCACGGTGAGACCGCGTGCGACAACATGTCGCGCCCCTTCCACCTGCTGATTGTCCGGCAGACCAAGCAATGCACGGGCATGACCCATCTCCAGGTCGCCATGGGACAGCATGGTCTTGATCACTTCCGGCAGCGCAATCAGGCGCAACAGATTGGCCACGGTGACGCGGGACTTACCCACAGCCTCGGCAACCTGTTGCTGAGTGAGCTGGAATTCCTGCTGCAAGCGCTGCAGGGCTACCGCCTCTTCAATCGGGTTCAGGTCTTCGCGCTGGATGTTCTCGATCAGCGCAATGGCGATTGCCGTTTCATCCGGCACATCACGCACCATCGCCGGAATGGTTTCCTGCCCGGCTTGTTGACTCGCGCGCCAGCGACGTTCGCCGGCAATGATTTCAAAACGACCACCACCAATCGGGCGAACCACGATCGGCTGCATCACGCCCTGGGCCTTGATCGACTGCGCCAGCTCTTCCAGCGCCTGCGGATCCATGTCCCGGCGTGGCTGATACTTGCCGCGCTGCAGCAGGTCCAGCGGCAGGTGCTGCAACTCGCGGCTGTCAGCCTGCGCCGCTTGTTCTTCCAGCGAGCTGACAGTCGGACCGCTCAACAGCGCAT
Source organism: Pseudomonas sp. 22082 (assembly GCF_052046055.1). Taxonomy (NCBI): domain Bacteria; kingdom Pseudomonadati; phylum Pseudomonadota; class Gammaproteobacteria; order Pseudomonadales; family Pseudomonadaceae; genus Pseudomonas; species Pseudomonas sp. 22082. Next base: position 137,257 of record NZ_JBQEQB010000011.1, on the reverse strand, counting down.
CCAGTCCTCGTCCGAGACCTCGTTTCTTGACGGCCATGGGGATTCCTTAAGTTGGCTGGGCAGCGGCGATGCGTGAATTTTTGCGCTGACGGCGAACCATCTCGCCCGCCAGGGCCAGATAGGCCAGCGCGCCACGCGATTGCTTGTCGTAGGCCAGCGCCGGCATGCCGTAGCTCGGTGCTTCGGCCAGACGAATGTTGCGCGGGATCACCGTGTCGTACAGCTGATCGCCGAAGTGTTCCTTGAGCTGGGCCGAAACGTCGTTCATCAGGCTCAGGCGCGGGTCGTACATGGTCCGCAACAGGCCTTCGACTTTCAGGTTCGGGTTCAGCAGTTCAGCGATGCGCTTGATGTTATCCACAAGGTCGCTCAGACCTTCGAGCGCAAAGTACTCGCACTGCATGGGGATAATGACCCCGTCAGCGGCGACCAGTGCGTTCAGTGTGAGCATCGACAGTGACGGCGGGCAGTCGATCAGAATGTAATCGTAGTTCTCGCGGATCGGCGCCAGCGCGCTGCGCAGACGGCTTTCCTTCATCTGCATTTCCAGCAGCACCACTTCGGCCGCCGTCAGGTCACGGTTGGCCGGCAGCAGTTGATAACCGCCATGTTCGGAGTAGTGCATCGCCTGGGCCAGATCGCATTCGCCGATCAGCAGGTCGTAGACCGAGTTTTCCAGGCCATGCTTATCCACACCGCTACCCATGGTGGCGTTGCCCTGTGGATCGAGATCGATCAACAGCACCCGGCGCTTGGTCGCGACCAGGGATGCTGCGAGGTTGATGCAGGTGGTGGTCTTGCCCACACCACCCTTCTGGTTCGCTATCGCGAATACCTTAGCCATTCTTGCTTGTGTTCCCAATCATGCCGTGCGGCGCAGTATCAGCAGATGGCGTTGGCCTTGGCAACCGGGTACGGCCAGGGCGTGTTCGCTATCGAGTTTGAAGTCTGCCGGCAATGCTACCAGCTCATCCGCCGGATGGACGCCCTTCATTGCCAGCCAGCGCGTATCGGCGTCGCCGAGGTGGCGAGTCCAGTTGGTGAAGTTCTCCATGCTGCTGAACGCCCGGGAAATGATCCCGTTGAACGGCTGTGCAGGCTGGAAGGCTTCGACGCGACTGTGGATAACTTGCAGGTTATCCAGTTTGAGTTCGAGTTTGACCTGGGTCAGGAAGCGGGTTTTCTTGCCGTTGCTGTCCAGACAGGTCACCTGCGAGTCCGGATACAGGATCGCCAGAGGGATCCCCGGCATTCCGCCGCCGCTGCCGACATCCAGCCAGCGCCCATTTTCGATGAACGACATCACGCTGAGGCTATCGAGCAAGTGGCGGGAGACCATTTCGTCCGGATCGCGAACGGCAGTCAGGTTGTAGGCCTGGTTCCATTTGATCAACAGGGCCAGATAACCCAGCAGCAGTTCGTGCTGGGTTTCAGTGAGATTGACACCGAGCTCGCGGGCTCCTGTGGATAACTCTTCGGCGTGTTGCGAAGTGACCTTAGAACTCAAGCGCTTTGCTCCAACTGACGGCCCGCGCCGCGTTTTTTCAAATGAATCATCAACAGCGAGATCGCTGCCGGGGTCACACCGGGGATCCGCGAAGCCTGGCCCAGCGTCTCGGGACGCGTGGCACCCAGCTTGCTCTGGATCTCCTTGGAGAGACCGGAAATGTTGGTGTAATCGATATCCACAGGCAGTTTCGTGTCTTCACTGGCGCGCAGACGGGCGATTTCGTCCTGTTGACGATCGATGTAACCGGCGTACTTGGTCTTGATCTCGACCTGTTCGGCGACCTGTGGATCTTCGGCGCCCTGCCCGGTCACTTCGACCAGACCAGCGTAGTCGATTTCCGGACGGCTCAAGAGATTGAGCAAGTTGTATTCGTGAGTCAGCGGCGTGCCGAATTTTTCGGCAATCGCATCGCCCTGCGGGGTGCCCGGGCGAACCCAGGTGCTTTTCAGGCGTTGCTCTTCGAGTTCGATGCTTTCGCGTTTCTTGCAGAACGCCGCCCAACGCGCGTCATCGACCAGACCCAGCTCGCGACCTTTTTCGGTCAGACGCAGGTCGGCGTTGTCCTCACGCAGGATCAGGCGGTACTCGGCACGGGAAGTGAACATGCGGTACGGCTCTTGAGTACCGAGGGTGATCAGGTCGTCGACCAATACCCCGATGTAGGCTTCATCGCGACGCGGACACCAGGCTTCTTTGCCTTTCGCACGCAGTGCAGCGTTCGCGCCAGCCAGCAAACCCTGGGCGCCGGCTTCTTCGTAACCGGTGGTGCCGTTGATCTGGCCAGCGAAGAAAAGACCGCCGATGACTTTGGTTTCCAGACTGTACTTCAGGTCGCGCGGATCGAAGTAGTCGTACTCGATCGCATAACCCGGACGCACGATGTGCGCGTTTTCCATGCCGCGGATCGATTGCACGATCTGCAATTGCACGTCGAACGGCAGGCTTGTGGATATCCCGTTCGGATACAGTTCATGGGTGGTCAGGCCTTCCGGCTCGATGAACACCTGATGGCTTTCCTTGTCGGCAAAGCGGTGGATCTTGTCTTCGATCGACGGGCAATAACGCGGACCGACGCCCTCGATTTCGCCTGCAGCGGAATACATCGGCGAACGGTCGAGGTTCGCGGCAATGATTTCGTGGGTGCGGGCGTTGGTGTGGGTAATCCAGCAACTGACTTGCCGTGGGTGCTGTTCCTTGTTGCCCATGAACGACATCACCGGGATCGGCGTATCGCCTGGCTGCTCGGTCATCACCGAGAAATCCACAGACTTGCCGTCGATACGTGGTGGCGTACCGGTCTTCAGGCGACCGACGCGCAGCGGCAGTTCACGCAGACGATGCGCCAGGGCGATCGACGGTGGATCACCAGCACGACCGCCGGAGAAATTCTGCAAACCGATGTGGATAAGTCCGCCGAGGAACGTACCGGTGGTCAATACCACGGAATCGGCAAAGAAACGCAGACCCATTTGGGTGACAACACCGCGTACCTGTTCCTGCTCGACGATCAGGTCGTCAGCGGCTTGTTGAAATATCCACAGGTTCGGCTGGTTTTCCAGAATTTCGCGGACAGCGGCCTTGTACAGAATACGGTCCGCTTGCGCACGGGTCGCCCGTACGGCCGGGCCTTTGCGGCTGTTCAATACGCGAAACTGGATGCCGCCCTTATCGGTAGCCATGGCCATCGCGCCGCCGAGGGCGTCGATTTCCTTGACCAGGTGGCTTTTGCCAATGCCGCCGATGGCCGGGTTGCAACTCATGGCACCGAGGGTTTCCACGTTGTGCGTCAGCAGAAGGGTTTTTGCACCCATGCGTGCTGAGGCCAGTGCTGCCTCGGTACCGGCATGACCGCCGCCGATGACGATCACTTCAAAACGGGAAGGGAAATCCACCACGCACCTCGTGCCTGCTTAAGTAGGTAATTCAGGAATAGTTTGAGATCAGGTTTCTGGACCTGGTCGGCAAGTATAGGGACTTCGCCCTTCCTAAAGAACCCTTTGCACAAAATTTAACCAGCTGTGGAGAACTCGCGGATAAAAGAATAAAAAAGAGAGAAATTTATAAAACCTTTGTTTTAAAGCTTATTCTTACTGCCCATGATATCTGTGGATAGATTTACACAGGCCTTTATTTTCAATGTGTACAGAGATTTAAAACCCTGTGGCCATGTCGCCATGAGGCCCTTGGATAACCGGTGTAAGCCTGTGGATGGATGAGGTGGTTATCCACAGCGGCAGTTATGTTCAGTTTTCATGCCCTGTTATCAACTGCCCTTAGCGGCAGTTATTCACAGGGCTTAATCCACAGAAAATCGACGAAACGGCTTTTTCAGGGCGTCATGAAAGCGCCTGTCCGGGGGCAAATGACGGCGGAGAAGCTGATGGAGGGAAGTGCCAGGGCTATTGTGAGAGAACGTAACAGAGGCTAATAATAGCCATTATCATTAACTCGCCAGTTGCTCTCATGTCCCTACCCGCCCATAACGCTGCGATCGAGCAAATCTACGAGCAACACCATTCGTGGCTATATGGATGGCTGAAGGGAAAATTGCATGACGCCTGCGATGCGGCCGATGTCGCGCATGACACGTTTGTGCGGATCCTGGCCGCCCGCAATGCGGCTCAGATTCGCGAACCTCGGGATTATCTGGCCACCGTTGCACGCGGCCTGGTCATTGACCGGTATAGAAGACGCGCGATCGAGGCCGCGTATTTGCAGACCCTCGCCGCCAGACCTGAAGCCACGGCCATCAGCGAAGAAGACAAGGCGCTGATCATCGAAACCCTGGTTGCTGTGGATAAAGCCTTGGCCGGTCTTGGCGCACGAACCCAGCGGATCTTCATGCTTTCGCAGATCGATGGGCTGACTTATCAACAGATCGCCGTGCAGTTGAAGGTGTCGCTGACAACAGTGAAGAAGCACATGATCCGCGCTTTGACGGAATGTGCCCTGATCATGGCGCAGCGTTGATGGCCATCGCACCCAGCCGCAAGGTTTTCGAAACCGCCGCCAGTTGGTACGTGCAGTTTCAAGCCGACCCGCCGACCCTCACCGAACAGAAAGCCTGGCAACTGTGGATAGATAGTGATCCAGCGCATCTGGCGGCGTGGAATCAGATGGAACAACTACAGCGTCACCTCGGCACCCTGCCGCAGGATTTGAAACGTCGTGCGCTGAATACCGGCCAGCAACGGCGCCAGGTACTGAAGTTGTTGTTGCTCGCCGCAGGAACTGGTTTCGTTGGCTGGAATGTTCAGCAGCGTACCTCCCTTGGCGATGTCTGGGCCGACTATAAAACCGGCGTCGGCCAGCGCCGCAACATTACATTGGCCGATGGCAGCCAGATTCAGCTCAATACCGGCACAGCGATTGATGTGTCTTTTGACGCAGCCCAGCGACTGATCCGTTTACGCTCTGGAGAGATCCTGATTCAAACCGGCAAGCTCGGTGATCAACGGCCTTTTTTCGTCGAAACCCGCAATGGCCGGATTCAAGCGCTGGGTACCCGATTCTCTGTACATCAGTTGTCGGTTTCTACCCGTGTGGGTGTGCTGGAAGACCGGGTCAGCGTCCAGCCGGCCGATCTGTCGACAACCGCAATCATCCTGAAGGCGGGCGAAGGCGCCGACTTTGATAGTCGGCACATCGGGTTGATTCATCCTTTCAAATCCTCGGAAGTAGCGTGGACCAACGGTCAGTTGATTGTGCTCAATGCCCGGTTGGGCGAGGTGATCGACGAGTTGGGGCGCTATCGCAGCGGTGTTTTGCATTGCGATACCCGTGCCCGGGATCTTCGGGTTTCCGGCACCTTTCGTCTCGACTCCACCGACGCAGTGCTGGCCAATCTTCAGGCGTCCTTGCCGATCAAGGTCCGCTACTTCACCCGTTACTGGGTTTCGATCAGTCAGGACGCCTGAGCGAAAAAATACCTGGGGAAAAATAATTGAACACAAGGGTTATCTTTTTTTGCCCTGACCCGGCCCTACAGGTAATCGCGATAAACGCGGCTCTTTGCCACTTTCAGAGCTTATCCACACATGCGTCTTCCCACGTTCCGTCAGCGTTTTTCCCACCACTGCATTGCCTACAGCTTACTGATGACCAGTGCTGCGTCCTGCCTGGTCATCACCGATGACGCCTTCGCTGCAACAGCGGCTCAGCGGTACGCCATTGCTGCGGGACCGCTCGATACCGCCCTGAGCCAGTTCGCCTCGGCCGCGAATGTGATTCTGTCGTTCTCGCCGCAACAGACCAGCCGTTTGCGCAGCGCCGGGCTGAACGGCAACTTCAGCGTGGAACAAGGGTTTGCCCAACTGCTGCAGGGGTCGGGATTGCAAGCCGTGCCACAGGCGCCGGGCAGCTACATTCTGCAGGCACTGCCAAACGGCGATTCGCTGGAGCTGGCACCGACCAATATCAATGGTCAGTTGGCCAACCCGATGAACCTGGATTACGCCGACGACGTCGGTTACAAGGCACAGAACAGTCGGGTCGGTACGAAAACCAGTACGCCGTTGTCGCAAACACCACGTTCGGTGTCAGTCGTAACCGCCCAACGCATGAAGGATCAGAAATCTCAGACACTCACCGAAGTACTTGGCTACGTACCGGGGATCTTTGCCCCACCGTTTGCCGCCGGCGACAGTCTGGCGGGGGATCTGTTCTACATTCGCGGTTTCAACGCCACCGATTACGGCTACGGTCTGTTGCGTGATGGACTACGCGTACAGGGCAACCGGTATGACACCAGCACCGAGCCTTATGGCCTTGAGCGAGTGGAGATTTTCCGAGGTCCTTCTTCGCTGCTTTATGGGGAGAACGCACCGGGCGGGCTGGTGAATCTGGTGAGCAAACGTCCAACCGCTGTACCCCAGGGTGAAGTGCAACTGAGCTATGGCTCGAACAATCGCCGGCAGGTCGGCGTCGATGTATCCGGTCCGCTCAACGACAGCGGCAACATTCTCGGGCGGGTGGTGATGCTCGGACGTAAATCGGACACCCAGACCGATCATGTCCCCGATGACCGGATCTACGTTGCTCCATCCCTGACCCTGAATTTTGACGACTTCAATACCCTGACCCTGCTGGCCAACTACCAGAAGGATCACACCAACATGGAACTTGGCCTGCCGGCCGCCGGGACTTTGCTGACAAACCCCAACGGCAAGTTATCCAAAGGCACCATGCTCGGAGACCCGGACTGGAACACCTTCGAAAGGGAAACGTGGAGCACTGGCTACGAATTCAGCCACTCGTTCAACGATGACTGGCAGTTCCGTCAGAACTCTCGCTACATGCAGTCGCGCATCACCCGACATGAGACCTGGCCGGGCAACCTTAACAACGCCGGGTTCGGCACACGTCTGAACATGACCGCCTACGATCGCTTCAATAAGTCGATGGTGTACTCGCTGGATAACCAACTGGAGGGCAAATTCCAGGTCGGTGGCTTGGAGAATACGGTGCTGGTCGGCGCCAGCTATGATCGTACCTCCTTCAATCAGGACTGGAATGCAGGGCTGGTCGGGTCGATTGATGTGTATAACCCCGTCTACCTGCGCGATCCGACCACGCCGATCGCGGTGCAAAACACCTTGCTCGAACAACAGATGAAAGGTGTTTATGCACAGATCCAGAGCAAATACGACCGCTGGCTGTTCCTGCTCGGTGGTCGTCAGGACTGGGTCGACAGTGATTTCCGCGACAAGGTGGCCCGCTCCAGCGACATCAGTTCCGAGGACAAGAAGTTCACCTATCAGGGCGGAGTGATGTACCAGTTCGACAACGGTATGACGCCGTATGTCAGCTATTCCACCTCGTTCGTGCCGGTACAACAGATCTCCAACGCCGGCGCGCCTCTCGATCCGATCACCAGCAGCCAGTACGAAGTGGGTCTCAAGTACGAACCGATCGGCTGGGACACCGCATTCACGGCGTCGGTGTATGACCTGCGCAAAAAGGACGACACCTACTTCGATGCCACGACGTCGAGTTACCGTCAGGTGGGCGAAAGCCGTTCCAAAGGTGCAGAACTTGAACTCAACAGCAATCTGACACAGAACCTGAATGTCACTGCGGCCTACACCTATACCGACGCCCGAATCACCAAAGACGCGACGACATCATTGGTCAAAGGCCACCAGATGACGGGCGTGCCGCGTAATCAGGCCTCGGTCTGGGCCAAATACCGCTTCCTTGATGGCGATCTGAAAGGATTGTACGTAGGAGGTGGTGTGCGTTACTTCGACAGTGCGTTCGCCTACACCTCGCCTTCGCTATACGGAAAGCTGGACGCCGGCGATGTGACGTTGGTGGATGCGGCGATCGGTTATCAGATCGACACGCACTGGAGCGTCGACCTGAACGCGAAGAACCTGTTCGACAAGGAATATGTGTCGGGATGCAACGATGCCGGCCGCTGTTACTGGGGCGAGGACCGCACCTTGCTCGGTACGGTTTCTTATAACTGGTAAGACGAAAAAGGGGCTGTGGATAAAATGTCCACAGCCCCTTTTATCATTTGCCGATACAGAAGCTGGAAAAGATCCTTCCCAGCAGATCATCGGAACTGAAGGCCCCGGTGATTTCACCCAGAGAATGCTGGGCCTGACGCAAATCCTCAGCGAGCAATTCGCCAGCACCCGCCAACGTCAGTTGGGCACGTCCATGTTCCAAGGCATCACTGGCATGACGCAGGGCTTCCAGGTGCCGGCGGCGTGCGCTGAAGCTGCTTTCCGATGTTTGTTCATAGCCCATGCAGGCTTTGAGGTGATCACGTAGCAGGTCCAGACCTTCACCTGCAGACTTGGCGCTCAGGCTGATCGTCACATGGCCATCCTCACTGACTTCCAGGGCAATGGCTTCGCCAGTCAGATCGGCTTTGTTCCGGATCAATGTGACTTTCGCCGGATCCGGCCGGGTTTCGAGGAATTCGGGCCACAAGGCGAACGGATCAGCGGCCTCTGGCGCAGTGGCGTCGACGACCAGCAGCACTCGGTCAGCCTCGCCAATGGCTTTCAATGCTCGTTCAACGCCGATCTTTTCCACATGGTCATCGGTATCGCGCAGACCAGCGGTGTCCACAACGTGCAGCGGCATGCCGTCGATGTGGATATGTTCGCGCAGGATATCCCGGGTAGTGCCGGCGATTTCGGTCACGATCGCGGCTTCACGACCGGCCAGAGCGTTGAGCAGGCTGGATTTGCCGGCATTCGGACGACCGGCGATCACCACGGTCATGCCGTCACGCAGCAACGCGCCCTGCCCGGCTTCGCGCAATACGGTGGATAACTCGTTACGAACCTTGTCGAGCATGCTCAGCACGTGGCCGTCGGCGAGGAAGTCGATTTCTTCTTCCGGGAAATCGATAGCCGCTTCTACATAGATCCGCAGGCCGATGAGCTGTTCGGTGAGGTTATGCACACGTTGGGAAAATGCACCTTGCAAGGAGCGCAAGGCATTGCGCGCGGCCTGTGCAGAACTGGCTTCGATCAGGTCGGCGATGGCCTCGGCCTGAGCCAGGTCGAGTTTGTCATTGAGGAATGCTCTTTCGCTGAATTCTCCGGGACGGGCCAGACGGCAGCCCAGTTCCAGGCATCGCTTGAGCAACATGTCGAGGACGATCGGGCCGCCGTGGCCCTGCAGTTCCAGTACGTCCTCGCCGGTGAACGAGTTCGGCCCGGGGAAATACAGCGCCAGACCTTCATCCAGCACCTGTTGATCGTCAGTTAAGAACGGGCCGTAGTGGGCAAATCGTGGTTTCAGTTCACGGCCGCTGATGGCTTTGGCAGCAACGCCGGCCAGCGGCCCGGAAATTCGAACGATGCCCACACCACCACGGCCTTGGGCGGTGGCGACAGCTGCGATGGTTTCACGAGGTGCGCTCATAAACCGGTATCCAGACAAAAATGGCAGATAGCAAAACGCCCCACTAGGGGGCGTTTTGAGTGGTGTTATCCACAGAGTAAGTTACGCCTCGGCTTTTTTCGTCGCCGCTTCGATCTTACGCGTGATGTACCACTGTTGGGCAATCGACAGGCAGTTGTTCACAACCCAGTACAGCACCAGACCTGCCGGGAACCACAGGAAGAAGAAGGTGAAGATGATCGGCATCATTTTCATCACCTTGGCCTGCATCGGATCCGGAGGTGTAGGGTTCAGACGCTGCTGGATGAACATGGTCGCGCCCATGATGATCGGCAGGATGAAGAACGGATCCTTGATCGACAGGTCGGTAATCCACAGCATGAATGGCGCCTGGCGCATTTCCACGCTTTCCAGCAAAACCCAGTACAGGGAAAGGAAAACCGGCATCTGCACCAGGATCGGCAAGCAGCCACCCAGCGGATTGATCTTCTCTTTCTTGTACAGCTCCATCATGGCTTGCGACATTTTCTGCCGGTCATCGCCATGTTGCTCTTTCAGTGCAGCCAGCTTCGGAGCCACGGCGCGCATGCGGGCCATCGACTTGTAACTGGCGGCCGACAGAGGAAAGAAAATCCCTTTGATCAGCATGGTCAGGAAGATGATCGACCAGCCCCAGTTGCCGACGATGCTGTGGATATGTTGCAGCAGCCAGAAGATTGGCTGGGCAATGAACCACAGAATGCCGTAGTCGACAGTCAGTTCCAGACCTGGGGACAACTCTTTCAGCACAGCCTGGCTCTTCGGACCGGCGTACAGAACAGCGCTGGTCTCGACTTTCGCACCCGGTGCAGCGGTCAACGAAGGACCGGTGTAACCGATGATGTAGTTGCCTTTGCTGTCTTTACGGGTCTGGACGATGTTGTTTTCGCCCTTCGGAGCAACCCATGCAGTCACGAAGTAGTGTTGCAGCCAGGCTACCCAGCCACCGGTGACGGTTTCCTTGAGCTGAGCTTTGTCCATGTCCTTCATGGACACTTTCTTGTACGGCTCGGAACTTGTCCACAGGGCGGCGCCCAGGTACGTCGCGGTACCGGTAGCAGTGGTCGACGAAGGATCGGCGCTGGCATCGCGTTTCAGCTGGGCGAACATCGAACCGGACCAGGGCTGAGCGCTCTGGTTGTCGATCAGATAGGTCACGGTCACGTCATACAGGCCACGTTTCAGAGTGAAACGCTTGATGTAATTGACGCCGTCCTTGCTGAATTTCAGGTCGACGACCAGTTGGTCCTGACCTTCAGCCAGTTGATAAGTCTTCTTCTCCGAAGAGTAGATCGGGCGACCGGCCGGGTTTGCATCCGGACCATTAGTGCCAATCAGACCGCTCTGTGCCAGATAGGTACGTTCGCCACCGTTGTCGAACAGCTGGAACGGAACGTCCGGACGATCCTGACGACGTGGATACAGCGGCAAGGTCAACTGAGCAACATCACCACCTTGTGGATCGATCGCGAGATCGAGCACGTCGGTCTTGATCTGGATCAGATCCTTGCTGACGGCGACCGGCGTTTCGGCAGGTGCGCTGGTATCGCTTGCGGCGCGCGGAATATCGTCACTGGCGGCAGCGTTATTGCCAGTGGCGGTGTCCGGCAAACCGGATGTAGTCGTACTGGAAGCAACATTCTGAGTCGGCAGGGCAGCCTGGCCATAGTCCTGGTTCCATTTAAGGACCATGACGTAGGACACGATTGCCAGGGCGACGATCAGGATCGTGCGTTTGATATCCATGATTACTCGGCCATCGAAGAAGAACGGGAGGTAGGGATAGGTGGAACCGGGTCATAACCACCGGGATTCCACGGATGACAGCGACCTAAACGACGAAAGGTCAGCCAGCCACCGCGCAGAAGGCCATGATTTTCGATGGCTTCATACGCGTAGCAAGAACAACTGGGGTAGAAACGACAGTGACTGGCCATCAGGGGACTAATGGCGTAGCGATAAAACTGGATCGGAACGAGTGCCAGTTTACGCATCTGTACTGTCTACCCCTACAGTTTCGGTTTTGACTGCTGGTGCCGGCTTGTTGCGTGCCAGACGTTTCCAGAGTTTGCCGAAATGCTGAATCAATTCGGGGTTTTCTACGTCACCCAAACCTTTGCGCGCGACGATAACGATGTCCCAGCCGACCAGTGAATCCTGGTGCAGGCGAAACGATTCGCGCATAAGACGTTTGAGGCGATTGCGCTCGACGGAGAGCTTGACGCTCTTTTTCCCGATAACCAGCCCGAGACGGGGGTGATCGAGATCGTTGTTGCGCGCAAGGAGCAGGAGATTTTTCCCCGGAACCTTGCCGGTAGGGGAGTCAAAGACTGCCTTGAAATGCCGGGGTGTAAGCAGACGCTTTTCCCGACTGAAGTCCTGACTCACCTCCAGTGCCGGATTATCAAACTGCCAGACGTGCGCGGCCTTTGGCGCGACGACGCGACAGTACGGCACGACCGTTCTTGGTAGCCATGCGAGCACGGAAACCGTGGGTACGAGCGCGTTTGATAGTGCTTGGTTGGAAAGTACGTTTCATGTCGTGTTACCTGGTTCGTCCACAACGGGCCGGAATGGCCCCCGTTTTAAGAGACCGGGGATTCTAGAGAAAGCAAGCCAATAGGTCAATTTCCAACCAACGTTTCCTTATAAATAGATCTTCAGAGCGTCCAGGACCTGATTACCCGTTTGCCAGAGATAAAAATAAAGAAGGGAATTATTTAAAGCTTTTCTGTAAAGCTTGTAAAAGCTAGGAACCCCACTGTCTGTGGATAACTGGCTCAAGGCCTTGTTTCAAGCGATGTACAGAGAATGACAACTACAGTGGAAAACCGTGTTCAGCCTGTGCTGCGCTGTCGGATAACCTGTGTGTGGAATGGGTGGTTATCCACAGGCTGGTTATCCACCGAGTTTCGCCCCCAGTTGTCCAGTGTGCTCAGATAGGGTTATCCACAGAGCTTATGCACACACCGTCGGTCGCCTTTTTCTCGTTTAACGCATTGATAAATCATGTCCACCGGGCAACCTGCATGTGGATAAGTGGACGACTGGCCGCTACAATGGCCGCTTGTTTTTGCCTCACCGGCTTTCAACTTAGGGGATATCCGTGTCAGTGGAACTTTGGCAGCAGTGCGTGGAGCTTTTGCGCGAAGAGCTGCCTGCCCAACAATTCAACACCTGGATCCGTCCACTACAGGTCGAAGCCGAAGGCGACGAGTTGCGCGTCTACGCACCGAACCGTTTTGTTCTGGACTGGGTCAACGAAAAGTACCTGGGGCGCGTCCTTGAACTGCTGGATGAGCATGGCAACGGTCTGGCACCGTCGCTCTCCTTATTAATAGGCAGCAAACGCAGTTCAGCGCCGCGTGCCGCACCGAATGCGCCATTGGCTGCTGCGCAAGTGTCTCAGGCTCACGCCAATGCCGCGCCGGCCAGCGTTCCAGCGCCAGCTCCAACGCCTGCACCGACCAAGCGCTCGACACAGAAAACCGAAGAAATCAGTGAAGAGCCGTCCCGTGACAGCTTCGATCCGATGGCCGGTGCTGCCTCGCAACAGGCCCCGGTTCGTGCCGAACAGCGCACTGTGCAGGTCGAAGGCGCGCTCAAACACACCAGCTATCTGAATCGCACCTTCACCTTTGAAAACTTCGTCGAAGGTAAATCCAACCAGCTCGCCCGTGCGGCGGCCTGGCAGGTGGCAGACAACCCGAAGCACGGCTACAACCCGCTCTTCCTTTATGGGGGCGTGGGTCTGGGTAAGACGCACTTGATGCACGCGGTGGGCAACCATCTATTAAAGAAGAACCCGAATGCCAAGGTCGTGTACCTGCATTCCGAGCGTTTCGTGGCCGACATGGTCAAGGCGCTGCAACTGAACGCGATCAACGAGTTCAAGCGTTTCTACCGTTCGGTGGACGCCCTGCTGATCGACGACATTCAGTTCTTCGCCCGCAAGGAACGTTCCCAGGAAGAGTTTTTCCACACTTTCAACGCCCTGCTTGAAGGTGGCCAGCAGGTCATTCTCACCAGTGACCGCTACCCGAAAGAAATCGAAGGCCTTGAAGAGCGCCTTAAATCCCGCTTCGGCTGGGGCCTGACGGTTGCCGTCGAGCCGCCGGAGCTGGAAACCCGCGTAGCGATCTTGATGAAGAAGGCCGACCAGGCCAAAGTCGAGTTGCCACACGATGCGGCGTTCTTCATTGCCCAGCGCATTCGCTCCAACGTCCGTGAGCTGGAAGGCGCGCTGAAACGCGTGATCGCCCACTCGCACTTCATGGGCCGCGACATCACCATCGAGTTGATTCGCGAATCCCTGAAAGACCTGTTGGCGCTGCAGGACAAACTGGTCTCTGTGGATAACATTCAGCGCACCGTCGCCGAGTACTACAAGATCAAGATCTCCGACTTGCTGTCCAAACGCCGCTCGCGTTCGGTCGCTCGTCCGCGGCAGGTGGCCATGGCATTGTCCAAGGAACTGACCAACCACAGCCTGCCGGAAATCGGCGATGTGTTTGGCGGTCGCGACCACACGACTGTGTTGCACGCCTGCCGCAAGATCAACGAACTTAAGGAATCCGACGCGGACATCCGCGAGGACTACAAGAACCTGCTGCGTACACTGACCACTTGATGAACACCAGCGCAGCTTATTAAGGCAAGGGACTAGACCATGCATTTCACCATTCAACGCGAAGCCCTGTTGAAACCCCTGCAACTGGTCGCAGGCGTCGTCGAGCGCCGACAGACCTTGCCGGTACTGTCCAACGTGCTGCTGGTTGTCGATGGCCAGCAACTGTCGCTGACCGGTACCGACCTGGAAGTCGAGCTGGTCGGTCGCGTGCAACTCGAGGAGCCGGCTGAAACAGGTTCCATCACCGTGCCAGCGCGCAAGCTGATGGACATCTGCAAGAGCCTGCCGAACGATGCGCTGATCGACATCAAGGTCGACGAGCAGAAGCTGGTGGTGAAAGCCGGCCGTAGCCGTTTCACCCTGTCGACCCTGCCGGCCAACGACTTCCCGACTGTGGAAGAAGGCCCGGGTTCGCTGACCACCAGCCTGGAACAGAGCAAGTTGCGTCGCCTGATCGAACGCACCAGTTTCGCCATGGCCCAGCAGGACGTGCGTTATTACCTCAACGGTATGTTGCTGGAAGTGTCGACCGGTGTGATCCGTGCCGTGGCCACCGACGGTCACCGTCTGGCCATGTGCTCGATGCAAGCCGACATCGGTCAGCAGGATCGCCATCAGGTGATTGTGCCGCGTAAAGGTATTCTCGAACTGGCACGTCTGCTCACCGAGCCGGATGGCAATGTCAGCATCGTGCTGGGCCAGCACCACATCCGCGCGACCACCGGCGAATTCACCTTCACCTCCAAGCTGGTCGACGGCAAGTTCCCGGACTACGAGCGTGTTCTGCCGAAAGGCGGCGACAAGTTGGTACTGGGCGATCGTCAGGCGCTGCGTGAAGCGTTCAGCCGTACCGCGATTCTGTCCAACGAGAAGTACCGCGGTATCCGTCTGCAACTGGCCAGCGGTCAGTTGAAGATCCAGGCCAACAACCCGGAGCAGGAAGAAGCGGAAGAAGAAGTGGGCGTGGAATACAACGGCGGCTCCCTGGAAATCGGCTTCAACGTCAGCTATCTGCTCGACGTGCTGGGCGTGATGACCACCGAGCAGGTTCGTCTGATCCTGTCCGACTCCAACAGCAGTGCGCTGGTGCAAGAGTCCGACAACGACGATTCGGCTTACGTTGTTATGCCGATGCGTCTGTAATCAGCTGACTCTGGATGTCGCTAAGTCGCGTCTCGGTCACCGCGGTGCGCAATCTGCACCCGGTGACCTTCTCCCCCTCCCCCCGAATCAACATTCTTTACGGCGCCAACGGCAGCGGCAAAACCAGTGTTCTGGAAGCCATTCACCTGCTGGGGCTTGCCCGTTCGTTTCGTAGCACGCGGCTGTTGCCGGTCATCCAGTATGAGCAACTCGCCTGCACTGTATTCGGCCAAGTCGAACTCGCTGAGGGGGGCCACAGCGCATTGGGGATATCTCGCGACCGTCAGGGCGAGTTCCAGATTCGCATTGACGGCCAGAATGCCCGTAGCGCCGCTCAACTGGCGGAGATCCTGCCGCTGCAGTTGATCAACCCCGACAGCTTCCGCCTGCTGGAAGGTGCGCCGAAGATTCGCCGGCAGTTTCTCGACTGGGGCGTGTTCCACGTTGAACCGCGGTTCATGGCCACTTGGCAGCGTTTGCAGAAGGCCTTGCGCCAGAGAAACTCCTGGCTGCGGCATGGTACACTTGACGCCGTTTCGCAAGCGGTTTGGGACAGGGAACTGTGTCAGGCCAGCGCTGAAATCGATGAATACCGCCGCGCTTACATCAAAGCCTTGAAACCAGTCTTTGAACAAACCTTGAGCGAACTGGTTGAGCTCGAAGGTTTGACGCTCAGCTATTACCGAGGCTGGGACAAAGACCGGGAATTGAGCGCTGTACTCGCCGGATCCGTGCAACGGGACCAGCAGATGGGTCACACCCAGGCCGGGCCACAACGGGCTGACTTGCGTCTTAGATTGGGCGCACACAACGCCGCGGACATCTTGTCCCGGGGTCAGCAGAAGTTAGTGGTCTGTGCGTTGCGGATTGCCCAGGGGCATCTGGTGAGCCAGGCCCGACGCGGCCAGTGTATTTATCTGGTGGATGACTTGCCGTCCGAGCTGGACGAGAGCCACCGTCGCGCGCTGTGCCGCTTGCTGGAAGACTTACGCTGCCAGGTTTTTATCACCTGTGTAGATCACGAATTATTGAGGGAAGGCTGGCAGACGGAAACGCCAGTCGCTCTGTTCCACGTGGAACAGGGCCGTATCACCCAGACCCACGACCATCGGGAGTGAAGGCATTGAGCGAAGAAAATACGTACGACTCATCGAGCATTAAAGTGCTGAAAGGCCTGGATGCCGTGCGCAAACGTCCCGGTATGTACATTGGTGACACCGACGATGGCAGCGGTCTGCACCACATGGTGTTCGAGGTGGTCGACAACTCGATCGACGAAGCCCTCGCCGGCCACTGCGACGACATCAGCATCATCATCCACCCGGATGAGTCCATCACCGTTAAAGACAACGGCCGTGGCATCCCGGTAGACGTGCACAAAGAGGAAGGCGTTTCCGCCGCCGAGGTCATCATGACCGTCCTCCACGCCGGTGGTAAGTTCGACGACAACTCCTACAAGGTATCCGGCGGTTTGCACGGTGTAGGTGTTTCGGTTGTGAACGCGCTGTCCGAAGAGCTGGTCCTGACCGTTCGCCGCAGCGGCAAGATCTGGGAACAGACCTACGTCCACGGCGTACCTCAGGCGCCAATGGCGATCGTTGGCGACAGCGAAACCACCGGTACCCAGATCCACTTCAAGGCTTCCAGCGAAACCTTCAAGAACATTCACTTCAGCTGGGACATCCTGGCCAAGCGCATTCGTGAACTGTCCTTCCTCAACTCCGGTGTCGGCATCGTCCTCAAGGATGAGCGCAGCGGCAAGGAAGAGCTGTTCAAGTACGAAGGCGGCCTGCGTGCGTTCGTTGAATACCTGAACACCAACAAGACTGCGGTCAACCAGGTGTTCCACTTCAACATCCAGCGTGAAGACGGCATCGGCGTGGAAATCGCCTTGCAGTGGAACGACAGCTTCAACGAGAACCTGTTGTGCTTCACCAACAACATTCCACAGCGCGACGGCGGCACCCACCTGGTGGGCTTCCGTTCCGCACTGACGCGTAACCTGAACAACTACATCGAGCAGGAAGGTCTGGCGAAGAAGCACAAAGTCGCCACCACCGGTGACGATGCCCGTGAAGGCTTGACCGCGATCATCTCGGTGAAGGTGCCGGATCCGAAGTTCAGCTCCCAGACCAAAGACAAGCTGGTGTCTTCCGAAGTGAAGACCGCGGTTGAACAGGAAATGGGCAAGTACTTCTCCGACTTCCTGCTGGAAAACCCGAACGAAGCCAAACTGGTCGTCGGCAAGATGATCGACGCTGCCCGTGCCCGTGAAGCCGCGCGCAAGGCTCGTGAGATGACCCGCCGCAAAGGCGCGCTGGACATCGCCGGCCTGCCGGGCAAGCTCGCTGACTGTCAGGAAAAAGACCCGGCGCTGTCCGAACTGTACCTCGTGGAAGGTGACTCCGCGGGCGGCTCTGCCAAGCAGGGACGTAACCGCAAGACCCAGGCCATCCTGCCGCTGAAGGGCAAGATCCTCAACGTCGAGAAAGCCCGTTTCGACAAGATGATCTCGTCCCAGGAAGTGGGCACCCTGATCACCGCGCTGGGCTGCGGCATCGGTCGCGAAGAGTACAACATCGACAAGCTGCGCTATCACAACATCATCATCATGACCGATGCTGACGTCGACGGTTCGCACATCCGTACCCTGCTGCTGACCTTCTTCTTCCGTCAGTTGCCTGAGCTGATCGAGCGCGGCTACATCTACATCGCCCAGCCGCCGCTGTACAAGGTCAAGAAAGGCAAGCAAGAGCAATACATCAAAGACGACGACGCCATGGAAGAGTACATGACGCAGTCGGCCCTGGAAGATGCGAGCCTGCACCTGAACGAAGACGCCCCGGGCATTTCCGGCGAAGCGCTGGAACGTCTGGTGAATGACTTCCGCATGGTGATGAAGACCCTCAAGCGTCTGTCGCGCCTGTATCCGCAGGAGCTGACCGAGCACTTCATCTACCTGCCGGCCGTCAGCCTGGAAATGCTCGGCGATCACGCAAAGATGCAGGACTGGCTGGCCCAGTACGAAGTCCGTCTGCGCACCGTCGAGAAGTCGGGCCTGGTCTACAAGGCCAGCCTGCGTGAAGACCGCGAGCGTGGCGTGTGGCTGCCAGAGGTCGAACTGATCTCCCACGGCCTGTCGAACTACGTCACCTTCAACCGCGATTTCTTCGGCAGCAACGACTACAAGACCGTCGTCACCCTCGGCGCTCAACTGAGCACCCTGCTCGATGAAGGCGCGTACATCCAGCGCGGCGAGCGCAAGAAAGCGGTCACCGAGTTCAAGGAAGCCCTGGACTGGCTGATGGCCGAAAGCACCAAGCGCCACACTATCCAGCGATACAAAGGTCTGGGCGAAATGAACCCGGATCAGCTGTGGGAAACCACCATGGACCCAAGCGTGCGCCGCATGCTGAAAGTCACCATCGAAGACGCCATTGGCGCAGACCAGATCTTCAACACCCTGATGGGTGATGCGGTCGAACCTCGCCGTGACTTCATCGAGAGCAATGCCCTGGCGGTGTCCAACCTGGACTTCTGATCCCGGTCAGCACCAACGAAAAGGCCAACGCACCAGCGTTGGCCTTTTTTTATTGCCTGCGATTCACTCCCCTGCCGCCACACTCTCCAACCGATACCCATACCCATAAATCGTCAACAACTGCCAACCCCGATCCGCCGTCAGCCCGAGCTTGTTGCGCAGGCGATAGATATGCGTGTCCAACGGTCGCGACGTGGACATCTCTTCGTGGGGCCAGAATCGTTCGTACAGGTAATCCCGTGACAGTGGTCGGCCGAGGTTGCTGAACAGACAATGGGCGAGGCGATACTCACGTTCAGTCATAACAATCGGTTTCCCGTCGCGGGTAACGGTGAGTTCGGCGTCGTCGAACACCAGGTCGTTGAAACGCAGAACCTCGGCCGGTGCGCTTCGTTGCAGGCTGTGCCGGCGCAATACCGCCGCCACGCGCGCCTTCAGTTCATTGGGCCGAAACGGCTTGCTGACATAATCGTCGGCACCCGCATTCAGGGCCTGGACGATATCGCTCTCACCATCGCGGCTGGTGAGCATGATGGCGGCTGGTGGGGCTTCCATGTGTTCGCGGGTCCAGCGCAGCAGCGCCAGGCCGGTGAGGTCGGGCAATTGCCAGTCGAGGATCAGCAGGTCGAAGGTTTCCCGGCGCAACTGTCGCAGCAGGTCTTCACCGCTTTCGAAGCTGTGCAGTGACCAGGGCTGTCCTCCGGCCTCGGCCATTTGTTGCAGGGTCTGCTCGACCCGGCGCAGTTCGGCGGGTTCATCGTCCAGTATCGCAACGCGCATACGCGGTGGTTCCTTGTCGCTCGGGCAATGGGTGCCGACCGGATCGGCTCACTCCATGCAGTGAAAGTAAGCGGCACGCCGAGGGGTGAGCCGCTATGATTCTTCGGGTCTACGTCCTCAGACCGGCCGCCTATGAAACCATTCAACCCGCCCTGCCCTGTTTCCCATGAATAACCACCGCCGACGCGAAAGCCGCGTACCCAGCCAGGTTCAGCGTTTGTTCCGGCAACTGGTGCGCGAGTGGGTGTGGATAAGTCTAGTGCTGTTGCCGCTGACTGCACTGCTTTCCTGGCGTGCGCAGATCAATTTGGATGATCCGGCGCCGTTGATGGGCGCGGGACTTTCAGTTGCCTTGGTCGCGTGCGTACTTGGGTTGCTGCTGTGGCGCCCGCGTCTGGCACTCTGGCTGACATTGGGCGGGATGGCCTGTGTGCTGCTGACCAGTGCAGGCCTGGCTGAAATGCGGCGTTGGTGGTCACCCACGCCGGCGGTGCTGGGCATGTTATTCGGTTATCTGATCTGGAACTGGCGACGCCTGAGTGTGGTGCTGACCTACTTCGGCTGGGAGCTGGCGCGGCTGGACAGTGAACCGAAAGTCTTTCCCGAACGGCGCCGGGCGCAGTTTCCCAGCGCCGACCGCTTGCAGGGGCAGATCATGGCGCTTGAGCAAGCCATGAGCCGTACCCGCGATACCCGCCGATTCATTGCCGACGGGCTGGAATATCTGCCGGTCGCGACCCTGATCAGCGATCCGCGGGGGCAAGTCTTGTTGGGCAATCGCAAGGCCCGGAGCCTGTTCGACCACAATCTGGTGGGCGAGGATGTGCTCGAGCAGCTGGCGAGCCTGGGCTATCCGGAGTTGTCCACAGAGTCGCGCCCACCGCTCTCCGAGCTGCCTCTGCTGGAGTTTCGTGACCACAGGGAACGTAGCCTGCGCCTGGAGCGCGCCGCTTTATTGCCGGTCGATGGCGACTTGCCGATCGGCTGGCTCCTGAGCCTCACTGACCTCAGCGCCGAACGCGCCGCCGAGGAACAGCGCGGTGTATTGCTGCGTTTTCTGTCCCATGACCTGCGCGCGCCCCATTCGGCGATTCTTGCCCTGCTCGAGGTGCACCGGCATCAGACAGGAACGGATTCGCCGCTGTTCGAACAGATTGAACGCCAGGTACGTCGGGCGCTGGAGCTCACCGATGGCTTCGTTCTGCTGGCCCGGGCCGAATCCGAGGCGTATCAGTTTCAACCGAGCCTGTTCGGGATGCTGGTCATGGACGTTCTGGATCAGGCGTTGCCCATCGCTCAGCAAAAACGCATCGAGCTCTTGAGCGACATGGACGAACAATCACAGGAGCGTCTGATTCTGGCCGATCAAGGC
The DNA here is from genome assembly GCF_052046055.1 of Pseudomonas sp. 22082. Lineage (NCBI taxonomy): Bacteria > Pseudomonadati > Pseudomonadota > Gammaproteobacteria > Pseudomonadales > Pseudomonadaceae > Pseudomonas > Pseudomonas sp. 22082. The sequence continues at coordinate 116,376 of NZ_JBQEQB010000011.1, read as the reverse complement.
TTGTTGACCCGCGCACTGTTCAACCTGCTGGAAAATGCGATCAAGTACAGCCCGGCCGGATCCACAGTGAATCTGCGTGTCAGTTGCGACAACGACTGGCTGCGTTGTGAGCTGTCCGATCAAGGCAAAGGCATCGCTGCAGAAGAACTGCCTGACCTGTTCAGCCAGTACCGGCGGTTTTCCTCTGCGCAGGGTATCGATGGCGTGGGGCTTGGGCTGTCGATGGTCAAAGCCGTGGTCGATCACCACGGCGGTCGGATCGAATGCCTGAGTGTGGTCGATCAAGGCACGACGTTCCGTCTGGAACTGCCACTGATCGCTGAAGAGCAGGCATAAAAAAACCGGCTATATCAGCCGGTTTCCTTACTTCCGAAAAAAACTTATGCACCTTTTACGGTGTTTTATCAGCTTCGGAAATATATAAGTAAATCAGTAAGTTAATTCGATAATTCTGGATTTTGCGAACAAACCGTACACAGGTTATCCACAAATCTCAGACAGCGATCTGATCGTTCGCAGCCGGTGCCTGAGGGGCCGGAGGCAGCGAGCCCATTTCTCGTTGCGTTTTCTCGTTCCACGCCTGCACCCGGTCATTCAGATCGGCGATGGCGCGCGGGCCACTGCCCTCGGCGTACATCGGCTCACCGATGACCACGGTGATCACACCCTGCTTTTTACCCCAACCGATTTTCGGCCAGAACTTGCCGGCATTGTGTGCAATCGGCAGTACCGGAAGCGCCGCATTCACCGCCAATGCGCTGCCACTGCGGGAGAACTTGCCGATGGTGCCATGGGGAACGCGAGTACCTTCAGGGAAAATCAGCACCCAGACATCGTCCTTGAGCAGCTCGTCACCTTTCGCCGCCACCTGCTTGAGGGCGGCTTTCGGGTTGTCGCGGTCAATCGCGATCGGTCGCAGCATGGCCATGGCCCAGCCGAAGAACGGCACGTACAGCAGTTCGCGCTTGAGCACTTGGCTCAAGGGCGAGAAATAAGCGGAGAGAAAGAACGTCTCCCAGGTGCTCTGGTGGTTCGATTGAATCACGCAGGGCCGGTCAGGCACGTTTTCCGCGCCTTTGACTTCGTAACGGATACCGAGGAACACCTTGGTCAACCACAAGGCGCAACGGCACCAGTACACGTTGATGAAACGATAGCGCGCCTTGAACGGCAGAAAGGGCGCGATAAAAAAGCTCAGGCTGCACCACAGCAGAGCGGTGGTACCCAGCAGCAGGTAAAAGAGGAAGATTCTGATGGCCTGCAGTATCGACATGGCGACGTTTACCGTTACGGGCAATGCCCGACTGTTCAAGCGCACTCCCGATCAATCCCTGGTCAGGAACTTCAGAAGCACTCTAGTTGTGGATAAGTTCTGCGGCAATCGCCGCGAGATCGTCAAAAATCAGGGTGCCCACCGGCAAGGTCTTGGCCTGAGTCTTTTCGCCTTTCCCGGTCTTTACCAAAACGGGCTGTGAATCGACGGCTTTGGCGGCCTCCAGGTCACCAAGGCTGTCGCCGACGAACCAGACATTCGTCAGCGCGACGTTGTAATGCTGTGCGATGGTTTTCAACATCCCCGGTTTCGGCTTGCGACAATCGCAACCCTCATCCGGCCCATGCGGGCAATACACGATCAGCCCGACTTCACCGCCCTGCTCCGCCACCAGTTCGCGCAGGCGCGCGTGCATGGCATCGAGGGTGGCGAGGTCGTAGTAGCCGCGAGCAATGCCCGACTGGTTGGTGGCGACCGCCACCGTCCAGCCGGCCTTGCTCAACTGCGCAATCGCTTCGATCGAGCCGGGGAGCGGAATCCACTCCTCCACCGACTTGATGTAAGCATCGGAGTCGTAATTGATCACTCCGTCCCGATCGAGAATCAGCAGTTTCAACAGCAATCCCTCAACCCAGCAGCGAAATGTCGGCAACGCCCAGGAACAGGCCCCGCAGACGCGCCAGCAGCGCGTAACGGTTGGCCCGCACATTGGCGTCGTCGGCATTGACCATCACCGCGTCGAAGAACGCGTCCACCGGCTCGCGCAGTGCAGCCAGGCGTGCCAGCGATTCGTTGTACTGACGCGCCGCAGCCATTGGCTGTACAGCCTGGTCCGCTTGCTGGATCGCCGAGTACAGCGAGAACTCGTTGGCATTGTCGAAGTATTTGGCCTGGACTTCGGTCGGCACCGAGCCTTCCACCTTGCTCAACAGGTTCGATACGCGCTTGTTCACCGCCGCCAGTGCTGCCGCTTCCGGCAGTTTGCGGAAGGCCTGAACCGCTTGCACACGCTGGTCGAAGTCCAGCGCCGAACCCGGCTTCAGGGCACGCACCGACAGGTAGGTGGCGACATCCACGCCTTCGTCTTCGTAACGCGCACGCAGACGGTCGAAGATGAATTCCAGCACCGCGTCGTTCAGGCCGGCAGCCTTGACCTTGGCACCGAAGGCATTCACGGCGAATGCCACGGCGTCGTTCAGGTCCAGATCCAGTTGTTTCTCGATCAGGATCCGCAGCACGCCCAGTGCCGCACGGCGCAGGGCATACGGGTCTTTGCTGCCGGTCGGCAGCATGCCGATGCCGAAGATGCCGACCAGGGTGTCGAGCTTGTCGGCGATGGCCACGGCCGCACCGGTCAGGGTGGCAGGCAGTTCAGCGCCGGCACCGCGCGGCATGTACTGCTCGTTCAGCGCCAGGGCGACGTCTTCCGGCTCGCCGTCATTGAGGGCGTAGTAGTAGCCGGCGACACCTTGCATCTCCGGGAACTCGCCGACCATTTCGGTCGCCAGGTCGCACTTCGACAGCAGGCCAGCACGGGCAGCCCACGAAGCGTTGCCGCCGATGCGTGCGGCGATGTACGCCGCCAGTTTCGAGACACGCTCGGCCTTGTCGTAGACGCTGCCGAGTTTTTCCTGGAACACCACGTTCTGCAGGCGATCGTTGAACGCTTCGAGCTTCTGCTTCTTGTCCTGCTTGAAGAAGAACTCGGCGTCGGTGAGGCGTGGGCGAACCACCTTCTCGTTACCGGCGATGATCTGCTGCGGGTCTTTGGATTCGATGTTGGCCACGGTGATGAAACGTGGCAGCAACTTGCCGTCGGCATCGAGCAGGCAGAAGTACTTCTGGTTGTCCTGCATGGTGGTGATCAGCGCTTCCTGCGGCACGTCGAGGAAACGCTCCTCGAACGAGCAAACCAGCGGCACCGGCCACTCGACCAGCGCGGTCACTTCGTCGAGCAACGCAGGAGGCACGATCGCGGTGCCTTCCTGACGGGTCGCCAGCTCTTCGGTGCGTTTGCTGATGATTTCGCGACGCTCGTTGGCGTCGGCCAGTACGTAGGCGGCACGCAGGTCGGCCAGGTAGCTCGCCGGCGAACCGATGCGCACGCTTTGCGGGTGGTGGAAACGGTGGCCACGGGATTCACGGCCAGCCTTCTGCGCGAGGATCGTGCAGTCGATGACCTGATCGCCGAGCAGCATCACCAGCCACTGGGTCGGACGCACGAACTCTTCCTTGCGCGCCCCCCAACGCATGCGTTTCGGGATCGGCAGGTCGTTCAGCGAGTCTTCGACGATGGTCGGCAGCAGACTTGCAGTCGGCTTGCCGGCGATGTTCTGGCTGTAGCGCAGTTTCGGACCGCTCTGGTCGATTTCGCTCAGCTCGACGCCGCACTTCTTGGCAAAGCCCAGTGCCGCTTGAGTCGGGTTGCCGTCGGCATCGAACGCGGCCTGACGCGGCGGGCCGTCGAGGTTGATGCTGCGGTCCGGCTGCTGGGTGGCCAGCGCAGTGATCAGCACAGCCAGGCGACGCGGCGCGGCGTAAACGGTTTTGGTCTCGTAATTCAGGCCGGCAGCCTGCAGGCCCTTGTCGATACCGGCCAGGAACGCTTCGGCCAGGGTGTTCAGGGCTTTGGGTGGCAGTTCTTCGGTGCCCAGTTCAACCAGAAAATCTTGAGCACTCATTGTGCAGCCTCCAGCTTGGCCAGTACTTCGTCACGCAGGTCCGGGGTTGCCATCGGGAAGCCCAGCTTGGCGCGGGCCAGCAGGTAGGCTTGGGCGACGGAACGCGCCAGGGTGCGAACGCGCAGAATGTATTGCTGACGCGCGGTCACCGAGATCGCCCGGCGCGCATCCAGCAGGTTGAAGGTGTGCGAGGCCTTCAGGACCATTTCGTAACTTGGCAACGGCAGCGGCTGGTCGAGTTCGATCAGGCGCTTGGCTTCGCTTTCATAGAAGTCGAACAGTTCGAACAGCTTGTCGACGTTGGCGTGTTCGAAGTTGTAGGTGGACTGCTCCACCTCGTTCTGGTGGAACACGTCGCCGTAGGTCACTTTGCCGAACGGACCGTCAGCCCAGACCAGGTCGTAGACCGAATCCACGCCCTGCAGGTACATGGCCAGACGCTCGAGGCCGTAGGTGATCTCGCCGGTCACCGGGTAGCACTCGATGCCGCCCGCTTGCTGGAAGTAGGTGAACTGAGTCACTTCCATGCCGTTCAGCCAGACTTCCCAGCCCAGACCCCAGGCGCCGAGGGTCGGCGATTCCCAGTTGTCTTCGACGAAGCGGATGTCGTGGACCAGCGGGTCCAGGCCGACATGCTTGAGGGAGCCCAGGTACAGTTCCTGGAAGTTGTCCGGGTTCGGCTTCAGGACCACCTGGAACTGGTAGTAGTGCTGCAGACGGTTCGGGTTTTCGCCGTAACGGCCGTCAGTCGGACGGCGGCTTGGCTGCACGTAAGCGGCGTTCCAGGTTTCCGGGCCGATGGCGCGCAGGAATGTCGCGGTGTGGAAAGTGCCGGCGCCTACTTCCATATCGTAGGGCTGAAGTACCACACAACCTTGCTCGGCCCAGTACTGCTGGAGCGCGAGGATCAAGTCTTGGAAGGTACGCACGGCTGGCGTAGGCTGGCTCACGAAATTCACCTGTTTCTTGGGCTGCGATTTAAAGAGCGGGAGTATACCCGATTCAGTCGCACCTCCACCCCCTGGAGCCTTATGCCACGCTGCTTTTGGTGCAACGAAGATCCGCTGTACATGGCTTACCACGATCAGGAGTGGGGTACGCCGCTACGCGATGCGCAGGGTTTGTTCGAGTTGCTTTTGCTCGAAGGGTTCCAGGCCGGGCTGTCGTGGATCACCGTGCTGCGCAAGCGCGAGCGATATCGCGAGGTGCTGTTCGGCTTCGACGTACAGCGTGTGGCGCAGATGAGCGACGCGGAAATCGACGAATTGATGCTCGATCCGGGGATCATCCGCAACCGTCTCAAACTCAATGCCGCCCGGCGCAACGCCCAGGCCTGGCTGGCGCTGGAAGATCCGGTGGCGTTTCTCTGGTCGTTTGTGGATAACCGCCCGGTGATCAATCATTTCAAGGATCGCAGCGAAGTCCCGGCCATCACCCCGCAGGCAGTGGCCATGAGCAAAGGCCTGAAAAAGGCCGGTTTCACCTTCGTCGGCCCGACCATCTGCTACGCGCTGATGCAGGCCTCGGGCATGGTCATGGATCACACTCAGGACTGCGACCGCTACGCGCAGCTCGTCAACGGCGGTTAGAATGGCCGCCTCGCGCACCGCACAAGATCAGGAGTGACCTGTGGAAAAGTTTAAAGGCGCCATGCTGGTTGGCGCTCTGCGGCTGTTTGCCCTGCTGCCGTGGCGGGCCGTGCAGGCCGTGGGTTCGGCGATCGGCTGGATCATGTGGAAAACCCCCAACCGTTCCCGCGATGTGGTGCGGATCAACCTGGCCAAATGTTTTCCCCAGATGGACCCGGCCGAACGCGAGCGTCTGGTCGGCCAGAGCCTCAAGGACATCGGCAAGTCCCTGACCGAAAGCGCCTGCGCCTGGATCTGGCCGGCCCAGCGCTCCATCGACCTGGTGCGCGAAGTCGAAGGCCTCGAGGTGCTGAAAGAAGCGCTGGCCTCGGGCAAGGGCGTGGTCGGCATCACCAGTCACCTGGGCAACTGGGAAGTGCTCAACCACTTCTATTGCAGCCAGTGCAAACCGATCATTTTCTACCGGCCACCAAAGCTCAAGGCTGTGGATGAATTGCTGCGCAAGCAGCGGGTGCAATTGGGCAACCGCGTGGCGGCGTCGACCAAGGAAGGCATCCTCAGTGTCATCAAGGAAGTGCGCAAGGGCGGTCAGGTGGGGATTCCTGCGGATCCGGAACCGGCGGAATCCGCCGGGATCTTCGTGCCGTTCTTCGCCACACAGGCCCTGACCAGCAAGTTCGTGCCGAACATGCTCGCCGGTGGCAAAGCTGTCGGCGTGTTCCTGCATGCCCTGCGCCTGCCGGACGGTTCCGGCTACAAGGTGATCCTCGAGGCGGCGCCGGAAGCGATGTACAGCACCGACACCGAAACGTCCTGCGCGGCGATGAGTCAGGTGGTCGAGCGTTATGTGGCGGCTTATCCGAGCCAGTACATGTGGAGCATGAAACGCTTCAAGAAGCGTCCGCCGGGCGAGGCGCGCTGGTACTGATCGGCGATGGGCGTTTGTGGATAACCTGAACAAACGGGTTATCCACAGCCGTCATGGCTTCCGCCGATCCAGCTTCTTCAGAAACACCGTCATTTCCTTTTCGGCCTGCTTGTCGCCATGGGCCCGCGCCGCTTCCAGCCCCTGCTCCCACGCCTGGCGAGCAGCCGCCAGATCACCCAGCGCCAGTTGCGCCTTGCCCAACAGCTTCCAAGCCGCCGAATACTTCGGATCAAAGCCGACGCAATGCTGGAAATGCTCGGCCGCCTTCGCGTTCTCTCCCAGATCCAGATAACCCTTGCCCAAGCCGAAGCGCAGCAGCGAGTTATCCACACCCTTGGCGAGCATTTTTTCCAGGGATTCGATCATCGGTCTCGCCTCTGGTCGATCAGAAGAAACTCAGGCCCACGTGGAACAGCTTCTCCACATCGCGAATATGCTTTTTATCCACAAGGAACAGAATCACATGGTCGCCGGCGGCAATCACCGTGTCGCCATGGGCGATGATCACTTCTTCATCGCGGATGATCGCGCCAATGGTAGTTCCCGGCGGCAGCGCAATGTTGTCGATGGTCTTGCCGATGACCTTGCTCGACTTCGAATCTCCGTGGGCCACCGCTTCGATGGCTTCCGCCGCGCCACGGCGCAATGAGTGCACGCTGACGATATCGCCGCGCCGCACATGCGCCAGCAAGGTGCCGATGGTTGCCAGTTGCGGGCTGATGGCGATGTCGATGTCACCGCCCTGGATCAGGTCCACGTAGGCCGGGTTGTTGATGATCGTCATCACCTTCTTCGCGCCCAGGCGCTTGGCCAGCAGCGACGACATGATGTTGGCTTCGTCATCGTTGGTCAGGGCGAGAAAGATGTCGGCGTCGGCGATGTTCTCTTCCAGCAGCAGGTCGCGATCCGACGCGCTGCCCTGCAACACCACGGTGCTGTCGAGGGTGTCGGAGAGATAACGACAGCGCGCCGGATTCATCTCGATGATCTTCACCTGATAGCGGCTTTCGATGGCCTCGGCCAGCCGTTCGCCGATCTGCCCGCCACCGGCGATGACGATACGCTTGTAGCTTTCGTCGAGCCGGCGCATTTCGCTCATCACCGCGCGAATGTTCGCACGGGCGGCAATGAAGAAGACTTCGTCGTCGGCCTCGATCACCGTGTCGCCCTGGGGAAGAATCGGTCGATCGCGGCGGAAAATCGCGGCCACCCGTGTTTCCACATTCGGCATGTGTTCGCGCAACTGGCGCAGCTGCTGGCCTACCAGCGGCCCGCCGTAGTAGGCGCGCACCGCGACCAGTTGCGCCTGGCCTTCGGCGAAATCGATCACCTGCAGGGCGCCGGGGTGCTGGATCAGACGCTTGATGTAGTTGGTGACGACCTGCTCGGGACTGATCAGCACGTCGACCGGAATCGCCTCGTTCTGGAACAGCTGCTCCTCGCGGGTCAGATAAGACGCTTCGCGCACCCGGGCAATCTTGGTCGGGGTGTGGAACAGGGTGTGAGCGACCTGGCAGGCAACCATGTTGGTTTCGTCGCTGTTGGTCACCGCGACCAGCATGTCGGCGTCGTCGGCACCGGCCTGACGCAGAATGTTCGGCAGCGAGCCTCGGCCCTGCACGGTGCGGATGTCGAGGCGATCGCCAAGGTCGCGCAGACGGTCGCCGTCAGTGTCGACCACCGTGATGTCATTGGCCTCGCTGGCCAGATGTTCAGCCAGCGAACCGCCGACCTGTCCCGCACCGAGGATGATGATTTTCATCCAGTCACTCCATTGAATCCGTTTAGCTGCGCGCGGCAGCGATCTTGATCAGCTTGGCGTAGTAGAACCCGTCGTGCCCGCCCTGCTGGGCCAGCAATTGGCGACCATGGGGCTGCTTGATCCCGGCGGCGGTGGCCAGATCGAGCTCCCGCGCGCCCGGCGTACGCTCAAGGAACGCAGCGATGACTTCGGTGTTTTCGGTCGGCAAGGTCGAGCAGGTGGCGTAGAGCAGGATGCCGCCCACTTCGAGGGTTTTCCACATCGCGTCGAGCAACTCGCCTTGCAGTTGCGCGAGGGCGGCGATGTCGTCGGCCTGACGGGTCAGCTTGATGTCCGGATGGCGGCGGATCACTCCGGTGGCCGAGCATGGCGCGTCGAGCAGGATGCGCTGGAACGGTTTGCCGTCCCACCACGCTGCCGTGTCGCGACCGTCGGCGGCAATCAGTTCGGCGCTCAAGCCGAGGCGTTCGAGGTTTTCCTTCACTCGCACCAGCCGCTTGGCTTCCAGATCCACTGCTACCACGCCGACCAGTGCCGGTTCGGCTTCGAGGATGTGGCATGTCTTGCCGCCCGGCGCGCAGCAGGCGTCCAGCACTCGCTGGCCCGGCGCGAGGTCGAGCAGGTCGGCGGCCAGTTGCGCGGCTTCGTCCTGCACACTGATCCAGCCTTCGGCGAAACCCGGCAGGCTGCGCACATCGGCGGCAGTGTCGAGGATGATGCCGTCGCGGCTGAAGGTGCATGGCTGTGCGGCGATACCCGCTTCAGTCAGCAGACTCAGGTAGGCATCGCGGCTGTGATGACGGCGATTGACCCGCAGGATCATCGGCGGATGCGCGTTGTTGGCTTCGCAGATCGCTTCCCATTGCTCGGGCCAGAAGGCCTTGAGGGATTTTTGCAGCCAGCGCGGGTGAGCGGTGCGCACCACCGGATCGCGTTCCAGTTCGGCGAAGATCGCCTCATGTTCGCGCTGCGCATTGCGCAGTACGGCGTTGAGCAAACCTTTGGCCCACGGCTTTTTCAGCTTGTCGGCGCAACCGACGGTTTCGCCGATGGCGGCGTGTGGCGGGACGCGGGTGTAGAGCAGTTGATAGAGACCCACCAGCAGCAGCGCCTCGACATCGGCGTCCGCCGCCTTGAACGGTTTCTGCAGCAGTTTCTCCGCAAGCGCCGACAAGCGTGGCTGCCAACGGGCGGTGCCGAACGCCAGGTCCTGGGTGAAACCGCGATCGCGATCTTCGACCTTGTCCAGTTGCGTCGGCAGGGAGCTGTTGAGCGAAGCCTTGCCGCTCAAGACAGCGGCGAGTGCCTTGGCGGCGGCCAGACGCGGGTTCATTGCGCGTCCACCGCTGCGCCCAGCACGGTGCCGGTGGCGAATTTCTCACGACGGCTGTTGAACAGATCGCTGAAGTTCAGCGCCTTGCCGCCGGGCAATTGCAGGCGGGTCAGGCACAGCGCCTGTTCGCCGCAAGCGACGAGCAGACCGTCCTTGCTGGCGCCGAGGATGGTGCCCGGTGCGCCTTTGCCTTCGGCCAGTGTCGCCGCCAGCACTTTCAGCGCTTCGCCGTTGAGCGTGCTGTGGGTGATCGGCCATGGATTGAAGGCGCGGACCAGACGTTCCAGCTCAACGGCCGGGCGGCTCCAGTCGAGGCGTGCTTCGTCCTTGTTCAGTTTGTGCGCGTAGGTGGCGAGCTCGTCGTTCTGCACTTCGCCTTCCAGGGTGCCAGCGGCCAGACCGGCAATCGCCTGCACGACGGCTGGCGGGCCCATTTCAGCGAGGCGATCGTGGAGGCTGCCGCCGGTGTCTTCGGCGCTGATCGGGGTCACGACTTTGAGCAGCATCGGCCCGGTATCGAGGCCTGCTTCCATGCGCATGACGGTCACGCCGCTCTCGGCGTCGCCCGCTTCCACGGCGCGCTGGATCGGCGCCGCTCCGCGCCAGCGTGGCAGCAGCGAGGCGTGGCTGTTGATGCAGCCCAGGCGCGGAATATCCAGCACCGCTTGCGGCAGGATCAGGCCGTAGGCGACCACCACCATCAAGTCAGGCTTGAGCGCCGCGAGCTCGGCTTGAGCGTCAGGGTTGCGCAGGGTCGGCGGCTGCAACACCTGGATATTGTTTTCCAGGGCGAGCTGTTTGACCGGGCTCGGCATCAGTTTTTGCCCACGACCGGCCGGACGATCCGGTTGGGTGTAGACCGCAACGATCTCATAAGGGCTGTCCAGCAGGGCCTTGAGGTGTTCGGCGGCGAATTCCGGGGTGCCGGCAAAAACGATGCGCAGTGGCTCAGTCATGGGGGAGTCTCATAAAAAGAAAAAGGCTTGCCGCAGCAAGCCTTTGGAGAGGGGCATCAAGCGTTCTGGCGGTGCTGCTTTTCCAGTTTCTTCTTGATCCGGTCGCGTTTGAGCGTGGACAGGTAATCGACGAACAACTTGCCGTTGAGGTGGTCGCATTCATGCTGGATGCATACTGCGAGCAGGCCTTCGGCGATCAGTTCGTAAGGCTTGCCATCACGGTCCAGAGCCTTGATTTTGACCTTCTGCGGGCGGTCAACGTTTTCGTAGAAACCCGGCACCGAGAGGCAACCTTCCTGGTATTGCTCCATTTCGTCGGTCAGCGATTCGAACTCGGGGTTGATGAACACCCGCGGTTCGGTGCGGTCTTCGGAAAGGTCCATCACGACGATACGTTTGTGCACGTTGACCTGGGTCGCGGCAAGGCCGATGCCCGGCGCTTCATACATTGTTTCAAACATGTCATCGACCAGCTGACGCACTTCGTCGTCCACTACAGCCACAGGTTTGGCGATAGTGCGCAGACGCGGGTCCGGAAATTCGAGGATGTTCAAAATGGCCATAAGCTTGATTGCTGCACGTGTGAGGTAAAGTCGGGCGATGGCCTGGCGGGTCCGAAGATGCAGGCTACCGTTGTGAAACGTAGCTCCTTGATTTTCAGCATAGAGCAGGGAGCGAGCCACGGGGGCTCTGGCGTTTCACGCGAACGCACATAATAAAGGGATTCACCGCATGAGGAAATCACTACTCGCCCTGCTGTTTCTGGCCTCGGCCGGTACCGCGCACGGGCAAGTGCAACTCAAGGAAGGTTTTCCACAGCAATACACGGTGGTTTCGGGGGATACGCTCTGGGACATCTCCGGTAAATATTTGCGCGAACCCTGGCAGTGGCCGCAGCTGTGGCGGGCCAATCCGCAGATCGAAAACCCCAACCTGATCTATCCGGGCGACACGCTGACGCTCAGTTACGTCAACGGCCAGCCGCGCCTGACCGTCAATCGCGGCGAGTCACGCGGCACCATCAAGCTGTCACCGCGCATCCGCACCAGTCCGGTGGCCGAGGCGATTCCGAGCATTCCGCTCAAATCGATCAACAGCTTTCTGCTGAGCAACCGCATCGTCGACAAGGTCGAGGACTTCGACAAGGCGCCGTACATCGTCGCCGGCGATGCTGAACGGGTGCTCAGCGGCACCGGTGACCGGATCTTCGCCCGTGGCCATTTCGATCCGAACCAGCCGGTCTACGGCATCTTCCGCCAGGGCAAGGTCTACACCGATCCGCAGAGCAAGGAGTTTCTGGGGATCAACGCCGACGACATCGGCGGTGGTGAAATTGTCGCCACCGAAGGCGACGTCGCCACCCTCGCCCTGCAACGCACGACCCAGGAAGTGCGCCTCGGCGACCGCTTGTTCAGCGGCGAAGAGCGTTCGATCAACTCGACCTTCATGCCCAGCGCGCCCTCCACCGACATCAACGGCCTGATCATCGATGTGCCGCGCGGCGTTACCCAGATCGGCGCGATGGACGTGGTGACCCTGAACAAAGGCAAACGCGACGGTCTGGCCGAAGGCAACGTGCTGGTGGTGATGAAAACCGGGGAAACCGTGCGCGACCGGATCACCGGCCAGCCGCTGAAAATCCCGGATGAACGTGCCGGATTGCTGATGGTGTTCCGCACTTACGACAAGCTCAGTTACGGCCTCGTGCTGAACGCATCGCGCTCGCTCGCGGTGCTGGACAAGGTGCGAAATCCTTAGCTGGCTTCACAAGTTACCAACAGAGTTATCCACAGCTTGTTCCGAAAGGTTCGGGCCTTATAACGATCAAGGATGATCCATGATGATGCCTGTCTCTCAGTCGGTTTCCCCAGCGGAACTGGAAGCGCGCCTGCGCCTGCACCGGTTGCCGGAAATCGGCCCCAAGCGTTTCACCAAACTGCTCGAAGCATTCGGCTGCGCCTCGAAGGCGATCAGCGCACCGGCCAGCGCCTGGCGCTCGCTGGGTCTGCCGGCGGCTTGTGCCGAAGCCCGACGCTGTCCTGAAGTTCGCGACGGCGCCAGCCACGCATTGCGCTGGCTAGAGCGTCCGGATCAACATTTACTGATGTGGGACCAAGCGGATTACCCGGCCTTGCTGGCGCAGATTCCTGACCCTCCGCCCCTGCTGTTCGTCGCTGGCGACCCGCAGATTCTGGAAAAACCGCAACTGGCGATGGTCGGCAGTCGCCGCGCATCCCGCCCGGGCATGGACACTGCCGCTGCGTTTTCCCGCAGTCTCGCGGGGGCCGGATTTGTCATCACCAGTGGCCTGGCGCTGGGCATCGATGCGGCGGCGCATCAAGCCGCTGTGGATGTCGGTGGGCAAACGGTCGGCGTGCTCGGTACCGGCCTGGAAAACTTTTATCCACAGCGCAACCGTCGGCTGGCGGACGCGATGATTGCGTCTGGCAGTGCGGTGCTTTCGGAATTTCCTCTGGACACCGGGCCGACGGCGAGCAACTTCCCGAGACGCAACCGCATCATCAGCGGCTTGTCCCTCGGCGTGCTGGTGGTCGAGGCCAGTGTCGCCAGCGGTTCCTTGATCACCGCACGGCTGGCGGCGGAACAGGGGCGCGAGGTGTACGCCATTCCGGGTTCGATCCATCACCCCGGCGCTCGGGGCTGTCATCAACTGATACGTGACGGAGCCGTGTTGGTGGAAACCATCGAGCATATTCTCGAAGCCCTGCGCGGCTGGCAGCAGTTGCCGCTGTCCGCCTCGGCGCCGGATCCCGATCATCCTCTACTGGATCTGTTGCACGCCGCACCGCACACCAGCGAGGGTCTGGCCGACAGCAGTGGCTGGGCGTTGCCCAAAGTGCTGGCGGCATTGACCGAACTGGAGATGGATGGCCGCGCCGTGTGCGAAAACGGCCGCTGGTTTGCGCGCGTAAGCTAGGTTTTACATTGAAGATCGGTAAACTGCGCGAAACCTGTTTGCGGAGAGTTTTTCATGGTCAACAGTTGGCGTGTGCAACAAGCCGCACGAGAGGTTCGCGCCGGGGCGGTGATTGCCTATCCAACCGAAGCCGTCTGGGGGCTGGGGTGCGATCCTTGGAATGAAGAAGCGGTGGATCGCCTGCTGGCGATCAAGAACCGTTCGGTGGACAAGGGCTTGATCCTCGTCGCCGACAACATTCGTCAGTTCGATTTTCTGTTCGAGGATTTCCCGCAGGACTGGATCGACCGCATGGCCAGCACCTGGCCGGGCCCGAACACCTGGCTGGTGCCGCATCAGAACCTGTTGCCGGAGTGGGTGACCGGGGTGCATGACACCGTGGCGCTGCGGGTCAGCGATCATCCGCAGGTGCGGGATCTGTGCTCGCTGGTAGGGCCGTTGATTTCGACGTCGGCCAATCCGCAGGGGCGGCCGGCAGCGCGCACGCGCTTGCGGGTCGAGCAGTATTTCCGTGGTCAGGTCGATCTGGTGCTTGGCGGAGCGCTTGGCGGTCGCAAGAATCCGAGTCTGATTCGGGATCTGGCCACCGGCAAGATCGTGCGCCCGGCCTGATATCACCCTTGGTTGATTCTGTGAGTACTCCTCGGCTTCCATGGCGAGGAGTACTACGCGCGCCTACGATTTTTCCTTCATATGGCTGAAGTTACAGCCCGGTTTTTGCTTTGAATTTCTCCTTTCTACGTCAGATGAATCTTTAAGTATTCAATTGTTGTAATTTTTCCGACGTTATTCTCAGAAGCCACACAGTGGCGATTTTTCTAAAACCATTCATTATTTCAATGCGCTCAGAAAACTTCGAAAAGTTAACGGCTGCGGAGAAGAAATGGATATCAGGAATTCGCAATTAACGGATTATCTGCAGGAGATTCAGACGACCTTTAAAAGGCGTCATGAAAACTATCGCATCGTTATTCTTGAAGCAGGATCAGACACACGAGAGTTTGAACGGTTTGTTTCCCGTCATTTTCGATTGCGATTGCAACACTACATGTTGACACCCAGAGCCAGGTCACTTGAAACACGCCTGGCGATTATTTCGCGCAGTACCCACTTTCTGTTGTATCAGCACGACAGGCCCACGGCCGTATTGAGAGTGACCCCTGCGCCGTTCGAATGGGCCTCACTGGCGCAGCAGCAACTGTCTCCCGCCACGACGCTGTCGCGCCATGTCGAGTTCAGTCGCTTGATCAGTCACTCGCAAACTCAGTTCCCCCTGTCGATCAACAGCCTGCTGGCGGCTGCCACGGAATGGGCGGTCACGCGGGGTTATGAGGGCGTTACCGCGCTGTGCCGATCACCGCAGCGGCGACTGTTCCAGCGCTTCGGCCTGACGCCCATCACCACCGACGCCCTTCGCATCGAACAGCGCCAACGCGGCGATTACTGGCTGCTCTCGGCTCAATGGCAGCAAATCCTCACAGCACTTCAACAGTCTGCCCACCTGCTCGCCAACCCATTGGAGACCCCCGTTGATGAATACGCCTCTCAGTTTTGAACAACAATTAAGCCTGCTCGATGAGCGAATCGAAAAGTCATGGACCGATATTCTGGAAAGTTCGCGGCTGGTGAAAGCCATCCGTGAGGGCAGCGTTTCCAAAGCCTTGTACGCGATCTATATGATTCAGACTTTTCACTACACGGCGCACAATGCGCGAAATCAAGGATTGGTCGGTGTCCGACATGCGGATAATCCGGTGTATGCCAAGTTCTGTTTTGAACATGCGGCACAAGAAGTCGGCCATGAAAAAATGGCACTGCACGATGTCATGAGTCTTGGTTTGAAGAATGAAGTGTTTGATATTCCGCCTGCACTTCCGGCCACTGATGTGCTGATCGCTTATTTATATTGGATCTCCTTTACCGGTAACCCGTTACAACGGCTTGGTTATAGTTATTGGGCAGAAAATGCCTACCAGTTCATTACTCCGCTCATCGATAGCCTGAGTGAAACACTGTCGCTAAAACCCGCTCAACTTACATTCTTCATTGCACATTCCGACATTGATATCGAGCACTTCAACGAAATCAAACTGATGCTGCAGCGCACCTGCAAGCGTCAGGAGGACTGGGATGCGATAGCCACTGTGATGGAAACCAGCCTGCGTCTGACCGGCAACATGCTCGAGGCGGTTTATGAGCAGTTCGAGGCCTGGCAAAACGGGCTGGCGCCCCGTTATGAATTCCTCCACGCCCTGGCCAACCAATGAAGGCCGCCCGCCGATGTTCCGATCAGATGGCTGGAGGCAGACATGGCTGATTATTTCGACCGGCTCAACTACACGCTTGGGGACGAGGACACCGCGCTTGAATACGCGATCCTGCCCAGACATGCCGGGCACGTGCTGGGTATCGCCGGATGTGGCGGCCGGTTGTTGCCGTTGCTGGCGGCTGCCCCTTCACGCATGACCTGTACCGACATCAGTGCGCCGCAACTGGCGTTCACCCGATTGCGTTTTGCCCTGCTGGAACAGACCGATCACGAGTCGTTCATGGCGTTCATGGGCTATCGAACGGAAGGCCTGAGGTCGAAACGCCGATCCATTTTCCAGCAACTGGTTTTACCGCCGGAGGATCGTCGCTGGTTGTCCGGGTTGTTCCAGGCCCGGCACTGGGAAGCGCCGATTTACATGGGCGCATTCGAGCAGACCCTGAAGCGGTTGGCGAAGATCACCGGACTGTTTACCGGCAAGGCCGGCCGGGGCATTTTTCAGTTCAGTCAGCTTGACGAACAAACGGAATATTACCGAAACCGCTTTCCGCTCAAGCGCTGGAAAGCCGTGATCGCGTTGCTGGGAAACGCAGCAGTCCTCAATTCGCTGCTGTACAAGGGCGCGTTTCCACCCAACAACCTGGGGATCAGTTCCCGCGCGGCGTATCTGGAAATTTTCCATACGTTGTTCACCACTCAGGTGGTCCGAGAGAGCTTTTTCCTGCAAATGCTGTTTTTTGGTGAGCTGCGTTATCCACAAGGCTTTCCGCTGGAGTGTGATCCGGCAATTTTCCAGCAGGCCCGTGAGGGGCTTCGGCAGTGCGAGTTACGCGTGGTGCAGGCTGACATCCTCGACTGTGCTGCCGGGGAAACCGCCATCGATTTCGTATCGCTGTCGGACGTGCCTTCCTTCATGCCCGAAGTGGCCGGCAAGAACGTTTTGCTGCGCCTGGCACCGGTCCTTTCGGAAAATGCACAGGTGGTCATGCGGGGGCATTTGCATGTAGTGCGGCCTGATTGCGCAGGCTTCTGCGATATCACCCACCAGTACCAGGCAGACATTGCACGAGAAAGAACCCAGCTTTGGCATGTCCAGGTCTATCGCCGCTCTCCCTCTTCGCAGGTATCCCGATGAACACCTTTCAACCGACCGTCAATTGGGTCAAAAACCGTGTCCGGCAAGCGCGTGACGATCAGCAGCAGCTGTTCGATGCAGGGCTGAATGGCCTGAAGCTGGCTAAACGTGAAGGCAAAGAGATCGAACTCGAAAGCGGCGAGCGGCTGACCGAGTTTCTCTCGTGTTCTTATCTGGGGCTGGAGTGTGATCCTCGCTTGATTCAGGGGGCGATGCACTCCGTCGAGTCCTTCGGCGTGCAATTCGCCGCCGCACGGACCCGAGCGCTGTTGCCACCCATGCGTGAGCTGGATGAACTGCTGAACCGGATATTTCAGGGGCATTCAGTCACCTTCAACTCGGTGGGCAGTGCACATCTTGGCTGTCTGCCGCTGCTTGGCTCCGGTGAGATGCCCTCCTATCCCATGCGTCGTGGCCCGTGCTGGATTGTCGACCGTGCCGCTCATGCTTCGATGCAAGTGCTGCAAGGCATTCTCTGGCAATTCGGCCCGATACAGCGCCGCGATTGCAGCGATGTAGAGCAGGTCGAAGAAGCGTGTTCAACGGCAGTCGCGGCGGGTAATACGCCCATCATCCTGACCGACAGCATTGGCTCGATGCGCGGTGTTTACCCGATCAATCGCCTGTTGCAACTGGCGGAGCGTTTCGACGGTTATCTCTATGCGGATGACGCCCACGGTACCTCGATCCATGGCGTGGCCGGAGGTGGTTACGCGCTGGACGCGGCAGATGAACGACACCGCGGCCGACTGATCCTCCTGTCATCGCTGTCCAAGGCGTTCGGCGCAACCGGTGGGGCAATCACTGTGCGTACCGAAGCCGATGCCGAGATGATTCGGCGCCATGCATCGACCTATACGTTTGGCGGACCATTATCCGTTGGCGGGGTGGGCGCGGCAGTCGCTTCGGGGAACGTTCATTTGTCGCCGGAGCTGGGTCATTTGCAGGTAGCGCTGTGGCGAAACATCGCCACGGTCGACAGGTTGCTGGGGCCAGTGCTGGGCAATCATCACGTCGCGTCTCCCATTCGTTTTATCCGTGTCGGGGCCGAGAGAGATGCGATAAGCCTGGCGCAGCATTTGCGCCGGCAGGGCATGGCGGTCACCACCGCGGTGTTTCCGGTGGTGGCCAAGGGCGAGGCCATTTTGCGTCTGGCCATCAGCGCGAGCCACAGTCAGCTCCAGTTGGAGTCTCTGGCGAACGCTGTCCGTAGCGGATTCGATGAGTTGGGCATTCGTCAGGGAGGGCGCGGCAATGAGCAATGAACCGATCACCGATGTTTTGGCCGAGGCGTTTGCGAATAAATTGGCTCACGCACGCTCACTGTCGTGGTTCCGTGCGCTGTATCCGCGAATCCTGGAAGTGCGGGGATTGGCCGATCTCCATCGATTGCCGGTTCTGGCGGTGGAAGACGAGTCCGGCGGCGTATTGTTTTCCACCCTCGGTGAAGCCTCCCATCGAGCACCGGGCGGCGGGCTGACCCTGACCTCGGGAGGCAGCACCGGCAATCGCAAACAGATCACCCATTCCTGGGCGTTCAACGCTGCAATCGTGCCTTTGGGGGCACGGATGTTCGGTGCGACGGACGAACGCCCCGAGGTGGTCGTCAACTGCCTGACAGCCGGGGAAATGCAGGGTGCCTTTCAATACGCGGCAGCTATCGTCCAGCACATTGGCGCACGCCTGCTGCCTGCCGGTTCACAGGTGGGCGTGCAGCGCGTTGCCGAGCTTATTGAGGCACACAAGGCTGATGCGTTGATATGC
Source organism: Pseudomonas sp. 22082 (assembly GCF_052046055.1). Lineage (NCBI taxonomy): Bacteria > Pseudomonadati > Pseudomonadota > Gammaproteobacteria > Pseudomonadales > Pseudomonadaceae > Pseudomonas > Pseudomonas sp. 22082. The sequence continues at coordinate 97,748 of NZ_JBQEQB010000011.1, read as the reverse complement.
ACTCCCTCCTTCGCCGCCGCGTTGTTCAATCATGAGAAAGTCGGCGCTGTGCAATTGTGCAGCCTGAAGTGGCTTTACTACATTGGAGAACCTTGCAGTCAAACGCTGCGCGACCAGTTGGCCCGGGACTGGCCGATGCTGAAGATCCGCTCGCTGGGCTACAGCTCGACGGAGACCGGTCCCATCGGTTTTCAGTGTGCCCATCTGGAGCACGGTTTTTTTCACCTGCATGCGGACGCCATGCTGCTCGAGGTGGTTGATTCTCTGACCCTGCAAGCTGTAACTGAAGGGGAAGCCGGTGAGTTTCTGCTGACGCCATTGCTTCCTGATCATGTGCCGTTGTTGCGTTACCGGATCGGCGATCGTGGGCGAATCCTGCGCACAGTGACGAAGTGCGACTGTGGCAGTTCCATGCCGGTACTGGCGCTTGAGGGGCGGGTGGAAACATCGATCAAACTGGGGGGCGCGATCATCACTCAGTCACAGGTGTTGCACGTACTCCGACAGCTTTTGCCGCAGCTGCAGAACACCGATGTCCAGGTGCAGATTGATCGACAGCCCGAGGGGGCACGCATGCGTCTGGTCATAGCCGAGGACGCACTGACAGCCAACACACAGAGCGTCATTGAAGATGCGTTGCAAGTCGAAGGACAGGCCAGTGCATTGCTCAGGCTGCCGGGCGTTTTGGGGTTGGAGGTGAAGCGTCTTGCCCGTCAGGAATTCGAAACTACCCTGGCCGGCAAGACGCCGTTTTTCGTGACGACGGAAAAGACCCCGGTACCGTCATGAAGATGCGCCGAGGTCATTGGTGGTCAGGGCAGCAGGACAGTGGAGCCCGTGGTGCGCCGTGACGAAAGCTCGGTCTGCGCTTTCGCCGCATCAGCCAGTGGATAACGCTGGCTGATATCCACTTTCAGCTTGCCGCTGGTGATCATCCCGAACAGCTCGTCGGCCATGCGCTGCAGGTTTTCGGCGTTATTGGCGTAGGTCGCCAGGGTCGGACGGGTGACGTACAGCGAACCTTTCGCCGCCAGAATCCCCAGGTTCACCCCGTCCACCGCGCCCGACGCATTGCCGAAGCTCACCAGCAAGCCACGGGGCGCCACGCTGTCCAGCGAAGCCGGCCAGGTGTCCTTGCCAACGCCGTCGTAGACCACCGGGACTTTTTTCCCATCGGTCAATTCCAGCACTCGTTGGGCGACGTTTTCGTGGCTGTAATCGATGGTTTCCCAGGCGCCATGGGCCTTGGCCAGATCGGCTTTGGCTTTCGAGCTGACGGTGCCGATCAGCTTCACGCCCAAGGCCTTGGCCCATTGACAGGCGAGCAAACCGACGCCGCCGGCCGCTGCGTGAAACAGAATGGTTTCGCCACCCTTGAGTTCGTAGGTCTGGCGCAGCAGGTACTGCACGGTCAGGCCCTTGAGCATCACTCCGGCGGCGGTTTCGAAGCTGATGGCGTCCGGCAGTTGCACCACATTCGCTTCCGGCAGAACGTGAACGTCGCTGTACGCGCCCAACGGGCCGCTGCCGTACGCCACACGGTCACCGACCTTGAACCGGGTGACCTCGCTGCCCACGGCCTCGACAATGCCGGCGCCCTCCGCACCCACGCCCGACGGCAAGGCCGGTGGCGCGTAAAGACCGCTGCGGTAGTAGGTGTCGATGAAGTTCAGGCCGATGGCCTTGTTGCTCACGCGAACCTGCTGCGGACCGGGTTCGGCCGGTTGATAGTCAACGTACTCGAGCACTTCGGGGCCGCCGTGGGCGCGGAACTGGATTCGCTTGGCCATCTGCCTACTCCTTGGGTCATTTGGGAAGGTCCCTATCGAACGCTCATGCTTGATCTTCGTCAACTGCGGCGTGCTGGTTTGCGATGGTATGCTACGCGCCCATTTGCGCGGGGCGCCGCGCAGTTCCGCCCGATCCAAGGTGAAGCCATGACGACCCGCACCGACGCCGTAAAGGCCTATCTGCTCGACCTGCAAGACCGCATCTGCGCCGCGCTGGAGACCGAAGACGGTGGCACGCGCTTCGTCGAAGACGCATGGACCCGTCCGGCCGGCGGTGGCGGTCGGACCCGGGTGATCGAGAATGGCACGGTGATCGAAAAGGGCGGCGTCAACTTTTCCCACGTCTTCGGCAGTGGCCTGCCACCGTCCGCCAGTGCCCATCGGCCGGAGCTGGCCGGGCGTGGCTTCGAAGCCCTCGGCGTGTCGCTGGTGATCCACCCGCACAATCCGCATGTACCGACGTCCCACGCCAACGTGCGCTTTTTCATTGCCGAGAAGGAAGGTGAAGAACCGGTCTGGTGGTTCGGCGGTGGCTTCGACCTGACCCCGTACTACGGCAACGAAGAAGACTGCATCCACTGGCACCGCGTCGCCGAGCAGGCCTGCGCGCCGTTCGGCCCGGACGTCTACCCGCGCTACAAGGCCTGGTGCGACACCTACTTCCACATCAAGCATCGCCACGAACCGCGCGGTATCGGCGGGTTGTTCTTCGATGACCTGAACGAGTGGGACTTCGACACCAGTTTCGCCTTCATGCGCGCCATCGGCGATGCGTACATCGACGCTTACCTGCCAATCGTGCAACGGCGCAAGAACGACGCCTTCACCGCCAAACAGCGCGAGTTCCAGGAATTCCGCCGTGGCCGCTACGTCGAATTCAACCTGGTTTACGACCGTGGCACCCTGTTCGGCCTGCAATCGGGCGGGCGCACCGAGTCGATCCTGATGTCGCTGCCACCGCAAGTGCGCTGGGCCTACGACTGGAAAGCCGAGCCGGGCAGCGAAGAAGCGCGCCTGACCGAGTACTTCCTGCAAGACCGCGACTGGCTGGCTCAGGCCTGAGGACTTCTGATGGATCGTTACGTTGTTTTCGGTAACCCGGTTGGTCACAGCAAGTCGCCGATGATTCACAAACTGTTCGCCGAACAGACCGGGCAGCGTCTCGACTACAGCACCCTGCTGGCGCCGCTCGAGGACTTTTCCGGCTGCGCCACGGCGTTTTTCCAGGAAGGTCGCGGCGCCAACGTGACCGTGCCGTTCAAGGAAGACGCCTATCGCCTGGCCGACAGCCTGACTGCCCGCGCCAAACGCGCGGGTGCGGTGAATACTTTGAGCAAGCTCGACGACGGCAGCCTGCTCGGCGATAACACCGACGGCGCCGGGCTGGTGCGCGATCTGACGGTCAACGCCGGGTTCAGCCTCGCCGGCAAACGCATTCTGCTGCTCGGCGCCGGTGGCGCGGTGCGCGGTGCGCTGGAGCCGTTGCTGGCGGAGAAACCAGCCTCGGTGATCATCGCCAATCGCACGGTGGACAAGGCCGAGCTACTGGCCGAACTGTTCTGCGACCTGGGGCCGGTGTCGGCCAGTGGTTACGACTGGTTGCGTGAGCCGGTGGACGTGATCATCAACGCCACGTCCGCCAGCCTCACCGGCGATGTGCCGCCGATTGCCCCAAGCCTGATCGAGCCCGGCAAGACCCTGTGCTACGACATGATGTACGGCAAGGAACCGACCGTGTTCTGCCGCTGGGCCAGCGAGCATGGCGCGGGCGTGGTGATGGACGGGTTGGGCATGTTGGCCGAACAGGCTGCCGAAGCCTTTTTCGTGTGGCGCGGCGTACGTCCGGACACTGCGCCGGTCCTGACGGAATTGCGTCGGCAGTTGGCGCAGTAACCCCTGTAGGAGCGAGCCTGCTCGCGATGACGTCGCCAGATCCAGCATCAATCTGACAGACAGATCGCCATCGCGAGCAAGCTCGCTCCAGCAATGGGTTCTTCTTCAATCTTCAAAGCGGATCGGACATTTCTCCGGCCCTTCGAGTTTGCGCAACTCCTCCACCACCTGCGGTCGCGCCTGACGCAAGGTCAGGCTGCGATCCTGGCGCAGCAGGCGCCGGGCTTCCTGATGGAGCATTTCCACGCCGGAATAGTCGATGAAGTTGATCTGCTGCGCCTCGATCACCACTCGCGCGCCGTGCATGCGTTGCAGGCGCACTTGCAGATAGTGGCTGGCGCCGAAGAAGATCGAGCCGCCGACCCGCAGTACATCATCTTCGCCATCACGCCAGTGCTGCACTCTCGGCTGCGAGGTGCGCTTGAGGTAGAAAAACAGCGAGGCGAGCACGCCGGCATAGATTGCCGTCTGCAATTCCAGCAGCAACGTGGCAATGCAGGTCAGGCCCATCACCACGAATTCCGCCCGGCTGACCCGCAGCAGCGCACGAATGCCGCGATGATCCACCAGTCCCCAGGCGATCAGCAGAATGCTGCCGGCCATGGCCGGGATCGGAATATGCGCGATCAGCCCCGCACCGAATATCGCGAACAACGCCACCCACACCGCCGAAAACACCCCGGCCAGTGGCGAACACGCCCCGGCCTCATAGCTCAGCCCGGAACGGGTGAACGAGCCGGCGGACAACGATCCCGAAAAGAACGCCCCGACAATGTTCGAAAGCCCTTGCGCGCGGACTTCCTGATTGGCATCGAGCAGCTGTTGCGAGCGCGCGGAAATCGAACGGGCAATCGACAGGCTGGTGACCAGCCCGAGCATGCCCACCGCCACGGCGCTGGGCAGCAGGCGCAGAATCAGGTCCATATCCAGCGGCAATCCACTGAACGGCGGCAGGCGCCCGACAAACGCGCTGACCAACTGAACGTGGCCGAACATCGCCGGCCACAGCCACACCGCCAGACTGCCGAGCACCAAGGTCATCAACAGCGTCGGCCAGCGTGGCAGCCATTGTTTGAGCAGCGCACCGACCACCACCGTGGCTACACCAAGGATCAGCGACGGTTTATCCACAGCCCCGAGATGGCGCAGCAGATCCATCAGGCTGGCCAGCGCCGTGGCCTTGGCTGGTAGATCCAGCCCCAGCAGGTTCGGCAATTGACCGATGGCAATCACCACCGCCGCGCCGAGGGTGAAGCCCAGCACCACGGAATGCGAGACGAAATTCACCAGCGCGCCGAAGCGCAGCAGGCCGAGCAACCACTGGAAAATCCCGGCGAGGAAGGTCAGCAGCAGGATCAGGGTGATGTAGTCCTGTGATGCAGGCACCGCCAGTGGGCTGACACTGGCGAACAGCACAATCGAAATGGCCGCTGTCGGGCCGCAGATCAGATGCCACGACGAGCCCCACAGGCAGGCGATCAATACCGGAACGATCGCGGCGTAAAGCCCGTATTCCGGTGGGAGACCGGCGATCAGGGCGTAGGCAATCGACTGGGGCAACGCGAGAATCGCCCCGCTGAGGCCGACGACCAGATCCCGCCCGACGCTGGCGCGGGTCTGCCGGGGCAGCCAGGTCAGGAAGGGGAAAAGTGAGCGACGGCTGGGGAGGGCCATGGATCCTCTCGGGTGAAATTTTGCGCATTGTACGCAGCCCTGGACGCGGAGCGTCCATTGCGGCATTCCCACGCAGAGCGTGGGAACGATCGGCCCGCGCAGTTACAGTTTGGCTTTAACAGCCGCCAACGCATCTTTGCCATCCACCGTCTTCACACCATCAAGCCACTTGTCCAACACCGCCGGATTCGCCTTGATCCAGGCCTTCGCCGCCTCCGCATTGCTGACTTTCTTGTTCACCACCTCGGCCATGATGCTGTTCTCCATCTCTTGAGTGAACGCAAGATTGGTCAGCAATTTACCCACATTCGGACAGGCCTCGGCGTAGCCCTTGCGGGTCAGGGTGTAGACGCTACCCGTGTCGCCGAAGTACTTCTCGCCGCCCTTGAGGTAATGCATTTTCAGCTGCACGTTCATCGGGTGCGGGGTCCAGCCGAGGAAAGTGACGAATTTCTGTTTCTTCACCGCCCGCGAGACTTCAGCCAGCATCGCCTGTTCGCTGGACTCGATCAGCTTCCACTGGCCCAGGTCGAAGTCGTTTTTCTTGATGATCTCTTGCAGCGAGATGTTCGCTGGCGCGCCGGAGCCGATGCCGTAAATCTTCTTCTCGAATTTATCGGCGTACTTATTCAGGTCGGCAAAGCTATGCACACCCGCGTCCCACACGTAATCCGGCACGGCCAGGGTGAATTCGGTGCCGTCGAGGTTCTTCGCCAATTGGGTGACGTCACCGGTGGCGACGAATTTGTCGTAGAAACCCTGCTGCGCCGGCATCCAGTTGCCGAGGAACACGTCGACCTGGCCATCCTTCAAGCCGCCGAAGGTGATCGGCACCGCGAGGGTGTCGACCTTGGCCTTGTAGCCCATGCCATCCAGCAGAAACCCGGTGATGGCATTGGTCGCGGCGATGTCGCTCCAGCCGGGGTCGGCCATTTTCACCGTGTCGCAGCTCTCGGCGAACGCGGATGCGCTGCCCAGTGCCAGCAGGCTGACCGTCAGGACTGTGGATAACTTGACCATGGACTTCCCCTTAACGTTATTGGTTTTGGCAGGGTTGTGGATAACGGGCCTTGCGCTCCAGGTCATCGAGGTCGATGTGGTTGCGCATGTATTGCTGACTGGCGTCTACCAGCGGCTGGTGATCCCAGCTCTTCAGCTTGCCGATCGTCAGCGCCTCGGCGACGAAACGCCGACGGCGCTGGCTTTCGAGGACTTCGCGGTGGATTGCCGGGATGTCCCACCTGGCCCGCGCTTCGGCCAGAAAATCGTCGAACAGCTGGCGATGTTGTGGCGATTGGCTGAGTTCTTCCTGCTCGCGTGGATCGTTATCCACATCGAAGAGTAGGCAAGGGTCGGTTTCGCTGTAGATGAATTTGAAGGCGCCACGGCGGATCATCATCAGCGGGCTGACGGTGCCTTCGGCCATGTATTCGCCGAACACTTCGTCGTGACCGCCCTGCCCTTGCAGGTGCGGAACCAGCGAACGGCCGTCCAGCGGCAGGTCAGGCTCCAGGCTGCCGCCGGCCAGTTCGACGAAGGTCGGCAACAGATCGGCGGTGGACACCGCGGCGCTGACACGGCCTGATTGGAACTGGCCAGGTGCACTTATCAACAGGGGCACTCGCGCGGCCATTTCGTACCAGTGCATTTTGTACCAGAGGCCCTTCTCTCCCAGCATGTCGCCATGGTCACCGGAGAACACGATGACGGTGTCGTCCGTCAGCCCACAATCCTCGAGGGTTTGCAGGAGTTTGCCGACGTTGGCGTCGATATAACTGCATGCACCGAAGTACGCGCGGCGTGCGTCGCGGATTTTATCCACAGGCAGCGGCTTGTCCCACAGATCGTAGACCTTGAGCAAACGCTGGGAGTGCGGATCGAGTGAATGCTGATCCGGCGTCGTCGGAAGCGGGATATCCGCATCGTCGTACAAATCCCAGAACGCCTTGGGAATCGTGTACGGATCGTGAGGGTGAGTCATCGACACGGTCAGGCAGAACGGCTGGTCGCCGTCCTCGCGAATATGGTCGAACAGGTATTGCTGAGCCTTGAACACCACTTCTTCGTCGAAGTCGAGCTGGTTGGTGCGCACACACGGCCCGGCCTGCAACACCGACGACATGTTGTGATACCAGCTCGGCCGCACATCAGGCTCGTCCCAGTTCACCGCCCAGCCGTAGTCGGCCGGATAGATGTCGCTGGTCAGGCGTTCTTCGTAACCGTGCAGTTGATCGGGGCCGCAGAAATGCATCTTGCCCGACAGCGCGGTGCGATAGCCGAGGCGGCGCAGGTAATGCGCGTAGGTGGGAATGTCGGCGGGGAAATCGGCGGCGTTGTCGTAGGCGCCGATCTTGCTCGGCAACTGGCCACTGACCAGGGTGAAACGCGACGGCGCACACAGCGGGCTGTTGCAATACGCGGCATCGAACACCACGCCTTGTTCGGCGAGGCGGCTGAGATTCGGCAGTTTGATTGGCGACGGGCCGTAGAACGGCAACATTGGCGCGGCCATTTGATCGGCCATGATGAAAAGAATGTTCTTGCGCTTCATGTGATCGCGGCATTCCATAGTGAATATTTATGCGACATTGCTGCGATCGAGCATGGATTCCACGCAATATCCGGTAAAGCCCGCGCCGGACAATGACTAGGATAAGCACAGCTTATGTATGAAGCCCTCGGTGTTTTGTCGCTGGACCTGTTGCGCGCCTTCGAGGCGGCGGCCCGTCATCGCAGTTTTACCGCTGCGGCGGTTGAGCTCGGCACGACGCAACCGGCCATCAGCCAACAAATCAAACGGCTGGAAGAACAGCTCGGCACGCGGCTGTTCGATCGTATCTACCGTGGCATCGAAATGACCGAGGTCGGCTCGATCCTGTTCGAGCAAGTTACCCTTGGTTTGCAGAATATCGACGCGGGATTAAGCGCGATCAGCTCACAACAGCAGCACGAAGTGCTGCAGGTCGCTACCGACTTCGCCTTCGCCGCGTATTGGCTGATGCCGCGCCTGCACCGCTTCCATGAAGCTTATCCACAGGTGGATGTGAGCCTGGTCACCAGCGAGCGCAATCACAACATGCTGCGTCCGGATGTCGATGTTGCCGTGCTATTCGGCGACGGTCGCTTCAAACAGGGCGAGAGTCACTGGTTGTTCAGCGAAGAAGTGTTTCCTGTTTGCAGCCCGCAATTGCTCAAGGATCGTCCCCTGCCCTTGCCGGCCCAGGCACTGATGGAGTTTCCGCTGCTGCACCTGCGCGGGGAAAACAGCAGCAACTGGTTCGATTGGAGCGGGCTGTTCCGCGCGCTGAACATCAGCGCGCCGCCAGCGCCGGGCCAGCTGCGCTTCGACAATTACACCCTGCTGATTCAAGCGGCGATTGGCGGTCAGGGCGTGGCGATTGGCTGGCGGCACCTTGTGGATAACTTGCTCACTCAAGGTCTATTGTGCCGGCCGATCGCCGAAACCACCCTGTCGCGTCTCGGTTATTACGTGGTGCTGCCACAGCGCAAGCGCCGGGGCGCGTTGATCCAGACGTTCGTCGATTGGCTGATGGCCGAACAGGCCAGCAGCGCCGAATCCCTGGCCGGGCTGCCGCTGCCGGCGATTGCGGTTTGACGGCTCAGGAAGCGGCAACAAAATCCACGTGTTGATGGATATGCAGATTCAGTCGCAGCTCATCGGCAATCCCCACCGCCACCCGGTTCAGGCGTTCCAGCGGTTCGGCCAGACCCGGTTCCAGCGTGCGGCCGACCTGACTGAAATGCTCGATCGTCAGCCCGGCGACGCTGCGCGGTGCGTTCACCAGCGTCCAGTGCAGAGGGCTGCTTTGCAGGGCTTCGCGCACTTCCAGAGCGGCGTGGCGTTGCAGCGGTTCGGCGTTTTCCGGATCGTCCAGTGCTTCGAATTCGCCGATGACAAACAGCCGCGAGACGTTTGCCGCCTGTAGCCCATCGATAAGCGCATCCACCGCCAGCACCTGTTCCACCGGCCCCAGCACCACGGATTTTTCGACATGATCGCTGCTCAGCGGCAAGCCCGGCGCATTGAGCAGGCAGATCACTGCCGAGCTGCCGGCGACACTCTGGTTGACCCGCTCGGCATCGAGCAGATCGCCGCTTTTGGTGCGCAGCCCCGGCCGTGGCGCGAGCGCCGTCAGATCGTCGAGGATGGCAATGACTTCATGCTGGCGACGCAGCAGTTCAGCCATCAACGCACTGCCCAGGCTACTCATGGCACCATAGAGCACCACTTTCACCGCCGGGGTTTCGGCATTTTTCATGGCTGAGGTTCCTTTTGTTTTCCCTTGTATGGCGTGTGACATACGGGCAACGGCGAGGGTTCGAACCGATTCAGAGGGTTTGCGATGCAGACGATCAAGGGTTATCACGCCCACGTTTATTACGACGCCAGCACCATTGAACAGGCGCGGGCGCTGTGTGAGCAGGCAGCAGCGCTGTTTCCATTGAAGATGGGCCGCGTGCACGAACGTCCGGTTGGCCCGCACCCGGACTGGAGCTGCCAGCTGGCCTTCGGCCCGGAGCTGATCGGCGATGTGCTGCCGTGGCTGGCGCTCAATCGCAAGGGATTGGTGGTGTTCCTGCACCCGGACACCGGCGATGACTTGCTCGACCACACCGACCATGCAATCTGGATGGGCGCGATGCGGCCGCTGGATCTGTCTGTTTTTTAATCAGATGGTTTCTTCGGGTTCGCCAGGTAAATGCTCGTCCAGGTGCAGCCATGGCAACTGGCTGTCGGTCCAGATATGCCGCTCTGCGGCGGCCTGCTCCGGATGATCCAGTGTGGCGACCGTCAGATCGATGCTCTCGGGGCTGAGCAGCGTCACCAGCGCCAGTTGTGCGCCGCAGTTCGGGCAGAAGAACCGTGCGCAGCTGTCTGAAGAGTCGTAGCGCGAAGGTGTTCCGGCCAGCCACAGGAAGTTCGCTGCCGGCAGCGTGATCCAGGTGGTGACGATGCCACCGCTGACTTTTCGGCAAATCGAACAATGACAGTGGGCGATGTCGTGCAATGCTCCGCTGAACTGATAGCGGATACGTCCGCAGTGGCAGCCACCGCCGTGCAAATCAGTCATAGTGATTCCACCGTCGCGTCAGGTGATCAGGTTGAGTTCTCGCGCCTTCTCGTCGTTGATGACTACGACCGACGTAGGGCTGAAGCCCATAGTCTTTACCAGTGTTCTCATTTCTCTGCTCAATGACTCCTGCAGAGGGGCAATCCATTCTTTACGAAAATTGCGGATCACCAGAACACACTTTACCGGACAGTTGCCAAGATTCAGCTTCCTGAACTCTGCAGGAAGAAGATCCTCTGCATCATCATGACGCTTGAGGCAGGCAGCGAATGTCAGTTGCACCGAGTTTGTAAATTTCTGTCGGATTTCCTCAACGTAGATCGCATGCTCTCGTGGTGCGCTTGATTTTGCCTCTATGAACCAAGCTGCCTGAGTATTATTTGGTGCATCTCGCAATAGAACAAACTCAGAGACCTTTAACCCTTCTCCCAATCTGGTGAAAATTGGGCTGGTCTCAATCGGGAAGCACTTGTCCTTAGGGTAAGGTCCGAAATTCATTCCGGATTCCTGGATTGAAATGCTCATCCCAATGCCAACTCCACTTCTTCCTCATAGAGTCGAATTGATTCATCAACAATCGGATTTGTCGGCATGCCTTTGAGCAGATCATCACCCATCCATTCACCATCAATAGACGACAAGACCGGAATGGATATTTGTTGTTTTTGAGCCGCCAGATACAAAGCTTTGATGACGAAATACGAGTGACTGGCAATGAAAAACTGAATGCCACTTCCGGCCAGGGATACGATGATTTCTACCAGTTTGGTAATGGCAACCGGGTGAAGAGCTGACTCCGGTTCGTCAATGAATACCATCGAGTCTTTCGTCAAAAAACGGTTGCCCAGCAAGGTATCGAGAATGGCAATTTTCTTGATGCCCTCAGCCGTTGATCCGATCTGGAACTTCTGGTTGCCCTTCTTGAATTGCCAGCGATTTGAACTGCTATCGAATTCGACTTTTCCCCCGAACATCTCTTCCAGGTTCTCTCTGGCTTTTGCGAAGTGCGTGTGGTTTCTTCCTTTCGTAGGAAGGAGGCGCAGGGCTTTGGCCAAGTCGTAGTAGGTGTCGTCGAATCCGAAGTCCTTATCAATATCGCGGCTTTTTAGAATGATGTGTTGCAGCGAAAGCACTTCCTTGGGAGGAAGAAAAATTGAATTGCTGCTCCGAGGTGGGACGTGGTTCTCTAAAGAAGTGATGTTCTTCGTCGTATCTTTGCCGAAGCTGTAACGAAATTCACGCGCATCCACCTTGACTCTGCAGGACAAAGGGCCGTCTGCACTTTTGGTTACCAGATCGCCAATCTTGTCGGCCTGATATGTCCAATAAAGCTTGTCAGTCAGGATTTCTGCTGCCGAACGCTGATCATTTCCCCGCTGATACTCTTCGAGTGTTCGCATCGTGCAATACAGCGCCTTGAGCAAAAAGGTTTTGCCAGCACTGTTTGCACCGATGATCAGATTCAGGTTTGAGAGCTTGCTCCAGCGAATTTTCTGTAATGGGCCGAAATTGTCTAAATCAACGCTGTTGAGCATTGGTTGGAGCTCCTCTCAAACTTTGCCGTGGTCGCAAGCCTAGCATTGCGAATGCCTTCCATACAGCGGTGAACATGGCCCTTCAAAATCTCCGGAAGGATCTTACGATCACGTTCTATTGCAGATTCACTTGTTGCACGAAACTGTCCGAGCCTCCCGTCAGACCTTTCATCCGCGAAAGGTAGCTGAAAGGTTCCCCGATTAGGATCGCCCCCACTGCCGGCAACAGACCGGTTGGCCAACGCGTGTGATTGCTCGCACGACAGGCCCAATTAACAACAACAATGGTGATTCTGATGTCCTCTGCAACCCGCCTCCTCGCTGCAACTCCGCCCGTACGCCTCGTGCTTCCCGTTCTGCGCTGATCCCGCCCGATCCGCTCACTTACTTAGCCGCGCTACGCCTGGAGTATTCCCATGCTGACTTTCCTTGGCTTCGCCATGGTCATCACGTTCATGTTCCTGATCATGACCAAGCGCCTGTCTGCGCTGATCGCTCTGATCATCATCCCGATCCTGTTCGCCCTGTTCGGTGGCTTTGCTCCGAAGATCGGCCCGATGATGCTCGAAGGTATTACCAAGCTCGCGCCGACCGGCGTGATGCTGATGTTCGCGATTCTGTATTTCGCCCTGATGATCGACTCCGGCCTGTTCGACCCGGCCGTGCGCAAGATCCTCAAACTGGTCAAGGGCGACCCGCTGAAGGTTTCGGTCGGCACCGCCGTACTGGCGCTCGTCGTTTCCCTCGATGGTGACGGCGCGACCACTTACATGATCTGCGTGGCCGCCATGCTGCCGCTGTACAGCCGCATCGGCATGAGCCCGCGGATCATGGCCGGTCTGATCATCCTCGCCGGTGGCGTGATGAACATGACCCCATGGGGTGGCCCGACCGCCCGTGCCGCCAGTGCGCTGCATGTGGACCCGTCGGACATCTTCGTACCGATGATCCCGGCGATGGCCGCCGGTGTGGTGGCGATCCTGATCATTGCCTACTTCTACGGCAAACGTGAGCGTGCGCGTCTGGGTGAGCTGCACCTGATCGGCGACGAAATCGATCACAGCGAAATCAGCGTCTCGCAATTCCCGGATGCCCGCCGTCCGAAACTGATCTGGTTCAACGGCCTGCTGACCCTGGCGCTGATGTGCACGTTGATTGCCGGCCTGTTGCCGCTGCCGGTGCTGTTCATGGTGGCGTTCAGTATTGCCATGATCGTCAACTACCCTTGCCTGCAAATGCAGAAGGATCGCGTCGCGGCCCACGCCGGCAGCGTGCTGTCGGTGGTCAGTCTGATCTTCGCGGCGGGCATTTTCACCGGTATCCTGTCGGGCACCGGCATGGTCGATGCGATGTCGAAAAGCCTGCTGGCGGTGATCCCTGATTTCCTCGGCCCGTACCTGGCGGTGATCACGGCGCTGGTGAGCATGCCGTTCACGTTCTTCATGTCGAACGACGCGTTCTACTACGGTGTGTTGCCGGTGTTGTCCGAAGCGGCCAGCCATTACGGCATCACCGCGGTGGAAATGGCCCGTGCCTCGATCGTCGGTCAGCCGGTTCACCTGCTGAGCCCACTGGTGCCGTCGACATACCTGCTGGTGGCACTGGCGGGGATCGAGTTCGGCGATCACCAGCGTTTCACCCTGAAGTGGGCAGTGCTGGTCTGCCTGTGCATACTGGTCGCCGCCTTGCTGTTGGGGACTTTCCCGCTGTTCAGCACGTTGTAACGGCACCAAACTCACCCGGACGCCAGCTGATTGCTGGCGTCCTGGTTTAACACTCGCTCAAAGGAATACACATGGAATGGCTGACCAACCCTGAGATCTGGGTTGCCTTCTTCACCCTGACCGCCCTGGAAATCGTTCTGGGCATCGATAACATCATCATGATTTCGATCCTGGTCAGCCGCATGCCCAAACACATGCAGCAGCGGACCCGGATCTTCGGTCTTGGCCTGGCCATGATCACGCGGATCCTGTTGCTGCTGTCGATCACCTGGGTCATGCGCCTCACCGCCGACCTGTTCGAAGTGTTCGGCCAGGGCATTTCCGGTCGCGACCTGATCCTGTTCTTCGGTGGCCTATTCCTGCTGTGGAAAAGCTCCCAGGAGATGTACCACGCACTGGAAGGTGAAGACGAAGCTGGCGACGAGCCTTCGGGCAAGGGCGGCAACTTCCTCTACACCATCATCCAGATCGCAATCATCGACATCGTGTTCTCGCTGGACTCGGTGATCACCGCCGTCGGCATGGTGTCCCACGTTCCGGTCATGGTCGCGGCGATCATCGTGGCCGTGCTGGTGATGATGCTGGCCTCGGGCAAGATCAGCGAATTCATCGACAAGCACCCGTCGCTGAAAATGCTCGCGCTGTCGTTCCTGCTGGTGGTCGGCACCGTGCTGATTGCCGAATCGTTCGACGTGCACGTACCGAAAGGCTACGTCTACTTCGCCATGGCGTTCTCGCTGGCGGTCGAAGCGATCAACATCAAGATGCGCACCGCCATCGCGAAAAAACGCAAACAGCAGGATCCGGTGAAGCTGCGCAAGGATATTCCGGGTCAGTAACCCGAACGCAGTGAACATGACAAAGGGGCCTTCGGGCCCTTTTTTCATGGCCGCATGAACCTGTTTTCATGACACTTTTGTTTCAATCCCCGCTTTAGCTGTGCAATGCTGGCGCCCAGACCGTTAGCCAACTACAGCTTAAGTATCAGAACGTAGAAATTGCGCGGTACCGTCCACTTGCCCCTCTGGGGCGCTGCTATTACAGGGGGTCTGCATGCTCACCCTGCTCAATTTGCTGTCTGCCGTGGCCCTGCTGATCTGGGGCACGCATATCGTTCGAACCGGCATCCTGCGGGTGTACGGCACCAATCTGCGCCACGTGATCGGCCAGAACATGTCCAGGCGCTGGCTGGCCTTTGTCGCCGGCATCGTTGTCACTGCGATGGTGCAGAGCAGCAACGCCACCGCCATGCTCGTGACGTCGTTTGTCGGTCAGGGCCTGATGGCGTTGACCCCGGCCCTGGCGACCATGCTGGGTGCCGACGTCGGTACGGCACTGATGGCGCGGGTGCTGACGTTCGACCTGTCGTGGCTGTCGCCGCTGCTGATTTTTATCGGGGTGATTTTCTTTCTGTCGCGCAAACAGACGCGGCTCGGGCAGATGGGCCGCGTGTCCATTGGGCTGGGGCTGATCATTCTGGCGCTGCAACTGATCGTCGAGGCCGCTGCGCCGATCACCCATGCCCAAGGGGTGAAGGTGATTTTCGCCTCGTTGACCGGCGATATCCTGCTCGACGCCCTGGTCGGCGCGCTGTTCGCGATGATTTCCTACTCCAGCCTGGCGGCCGTGCTGCTGACCGCGACGCTCGCCGGCGCTGCGGTGATCAGCCTGCCGGTGGCGATCGGTCTGGTGATCGGCGCCAACATCGGCAGCGGCGTGCTGGCGTTCATGAGCACCAGCATGCAGAACGCCGCCGGCCGGCAGGTGGCGCTGGGCAGCCTGCTGTACAAACTGATCGGGCTGTTGCTGATCATTCCGGTACTCGACCCGCTGGTGCACTGGATCGACAGCCTGGATTTCAGCCCCCAGGAAATGGTCATCGGCTTCCACCTGCTCTACAACACCGCGCGCTGCCTGATCCTGCTGCCGAGCGTCGGGCCGATGGCGCGGCTGTGCGCCTGGCTGCTGCCGGAGCGGCCGGAGGTCAACGGCACCGCCAAGCCCCGCCACCTTGATCCCACCGCGCTGGTCACGCCGAGCCTGGCACTGGCCAACGCCGCCCGGGAAACCCTGCGCATGGGCGACCTGATCGACAACATGCTCGACGCGACCCTCGACGTGCTGCGCGGCAAACAGACCGCCGTCACCCAGGAAATGCGCAAGCTGACCGATGACGTCGAAGCGCTGTACAGCGCGATCAAGCTGTACCTGGCGCAAATGCCTCGCGAGGATCTCGGCGAACAGGACAGTCGGCGCTGGGCGGAGATCATCGAGCTGGCGATCAACCTCAAACTCGCCAGCGACCTGATCGAACGCATGCTGCGCAAAGTGCAGCAGCAGAAGACTTCGCAGCGCCGCTCGTTTTCCGAAGACGGACTGGAAGAACTGGCCGGCCTGCAACAGCAATTGATCGCCAACCTGCGACTCGGGCTGTCGGTGTTCCTCAGCGGCGACAAGGAAAGCGCCCGCCAGTTGCTGCGCGAGAAACGTCGCTTTCGCGCCCAGGAGCGGCGTCTGGCCCACGCCCATGTCAGCCGGTTGCAACGCAAGATCGTGCAGAGTATCGAGACCAGTTCGTTGCACCTGGAGTTGATTGCCGACATGAAACGTTTGAATTCGCTGTTCTGCAGCAGCGCCTATGTGGTGCTGGAAACTTCCGATACCGGCGCGCTGGCGGCGGACGATATGGCGGACATCACGCATTCGCCTTGAACGTCTGGGGTTGTGGTCAGTCAGTAACTCAAGGTTCGGCCTCGCGGCCGGACTGACGACACGGATCTCCAATTCAGCCGTATGGAAGCTCGTTATGCGTTGCCTGTTGTTCGCCTGTCTGCTGCTCGGTTCCCTGCCCGCCTTCGCCCTGGATCGTTTTCAGGTCGAAGGCTATGCGCTGCCCAACGGTTTGCAATTGCTGCTCAAGCCCGGCACCGAGCGTGGGCACGTGGCGATCCGGTTGGTGATCGGTGTCGGTCTCGACGATTTCGACTGCAATGAAAAGGAGCTGCCGCACCTGCTCGAACACTTGCTGTTCAGCGGCATCGACGCCACCGGCGAAGGTGGCCTCGAAGAACGCATGCAGGCCCTCGGCGGCGACTGGAACGCTTTCACCAGCAACGCCGACACCACGTTCGTCATCGAAGCCCCGGCGAAAAACCAGCGCAAGGTCCTCGACCTGCTGCTGGACCTGCTGACCCAGACCCGCTTCGATGACAACGCGATCAACGCCGCGAAACGGGTGGTCGAGCGCGAGGACGGCGGCCATTACACCCGGTTGCAACGCTTCCTCGACCGGCAGGACCTGGGCCACACCGCGAGCAATCAGCTGGCGGTCGAGCTGGGTCTGAAATGCCCGCAGCGGGCCGAAGTCGATGGCCTGACTCGCGAACAACTGGAGAAGGTGCGCAAGGCCTGGTACGCGCCGAACAACATGACCCTGATTGTCGTCGGCGACCTCGACAAACTGCTGCCGGCCTATCTGGAACGGGCATGGGGCGCGCTGGAAGCGGTCGAGCCGAGCGAACACCGTCCGCTGCCGGACATCCGCGCCAGCGCCGCTCACGAACGCACGATCACTCGCGGCTTCATCGGCAACAGCGCCAAGCTGCACTGGCTGGTGCCGGAGCCGGTGCTGGACGATCAGTACGACGAAACCTTCGACCTGCTCAAGGAATACCTGGAGTGGGCGTTGTACCGCCAACTGCGCCTGAACCACGGTTTGTCCTACGGGCCGTGGGCCGAGCGCGAAGTGTTTGGCGGCGTCGGTTTCATGAGCCTCAACGCCGACCTGGATCGCGGCGATATCGCCGAAGCCGAGCAGGTGCTGGAAGACCTCAAGGCCGACCTGCTGAAAAACGGCCTCGACGCCGACACCTTCAATCGCTTGAAACAAGCCGCCATTGCCCACCAGGCCTGGGCCGTGCAAGGCACCAGCGCCATGGCCGACTATTACTGGAGCGCGCTGGGCGACTACGAGGATGGCCGCTTTGCCGATCCTGCGCGGGAGCTGCAAGGCGTGACGCTGGAGGCGGCGAACAAGGCCATGCGCGAGTTGTTGCTGCAACCGGGCTATCTGCGGATCGAGAAACCGCTGCTCAGCGACGATCAGGTGTTGTGGCTGCTGGCGGGCGGATTGGGCGTGCTGGTGCTGATTCTGCTCGGCTGGCGCCTGCATCGGCGCAAGTCCGTGCATCCAGACTGACCGGCAGCCTCGCCACACGGCCCGGCGGGCGGTACTCTGTCGAGGTTTTTTTCCTATCCAGTCGTGAACCGCCCCCATGTCTAAATTGACCCTCCTGATCCAGCGCATTCTCGAACTGATGAAGCGCTACCCCGGGGTCATTGCGCTCGGTGGTTTCATCTCCGGAGTCGGCAGCTTCATTCTGGTCGACCGGCAGCAGGGGCTGGCGAGCTGGATCACCACGATCATGCTGCTGAGCTGGATCTGGCTGATGCTGGAAAACAGCCTGACCAAACTGTTCACGCGCATCTTCAAACGGGAAATCCCTCAGCCGCTGCTGCGTTACGCGACGCAGATGATCCACCAGGAAAGCCTGTTTTTCGTCCTGCCGTTCTTCTTCATCACCACCACCTGGAACAGCGGCCAGCTGTTTTTCACCGGGCTGCTGTGCATCGCGGCGCTGATTTCGATCATCGACCCGCTCTACTACAAGTGGCTGGCGCCACGGCGCTGGGCATTCCTCGCGCTGCACACCCTGACCCTGTTCGCCGCCCTGCTTACGGCGCTGCCGGTGATCATGCACCTGACCACTTCGCAAAGCTTCAAATGGGCGCTGGGGATTGCGGTGGTGTTGTCGTTCCCGAGCCTGGCGTCGATCTTCCCGATCCGCACCGTGCGCAATGCGCTGGCGATCCTGTGCATTACGGTCGGCATCGGTGGCGTCGGCTGGGTCCTGCGTTCTTGGGTGCCTCCGGCAACGTTGTGGATGACCGACGTGGCGATCAGCACCCAGGTGCAGGACCGGGTTCCGGGCGCCAGCCTCAAGGAAGTCAGCGCCGAGCAGATCCGTGGCGGCGGGCTCTACGCCTACACCGCGATCAACGCGCCGCGCGGGCTCGACGAGCGGATTTATCACGTCTGGCAGTTCAACGGCAAAGAGGTCGACCGCATCGCCCTCGACATCCACGGCGGGCGCAAGGAAGGCTACCGGGCCTGGACCCACAAGCAGAACTTCCCCGGCAACCCGGCAGGCAAGTGGCAGGTGCGGGTGTTGACCGAAGACGGTCAGGTGATTGGCGTGCTGCGCTTCGAGGTCACGGACAGCACACCGACCAAAGAAAAGTAACCGGGTTCGTGCTATTACGTAGGTTCGTCTCGATAGCCGAACAAGCACGGAGCTTATGACCAGCAGCCCAATGACCGGCAGTGCCCGCCTGGACACCTCGATCACCCCTGCCCGCCTGCGGGTCACCGGGGACTGGACGCTTGCCCATTACGCCGACCTCAAGCAACTGAGCGAAACGCTCCACGGCCAGTACGACGCCAACACTCCCATCGACCTCAACGGCCTCGGCGCCCTCGACACCGCCGGTGCGTCGCTGCTGGTGGAACTGCTCGGCTCGGAGCGGCTGGGCAAGTCCGCCGAACACCCCGACTGCACGATTTCCAGCGCCGACCGCGCCCTGCTGCAGACCGTGTATCGCTCGCTGACCGATTTCTGCGTGCCGATCAAGGAACCGGAAATCAGCGTCAGTGTGCAACTGCTGACGCGCATCGGTCGGGCTGTCGACACGGTCTGGCGAGACACCTTGCAATTGCTCGGCTTCGTCGGCCTGATTCTCGAAACCATCGCCCGCAGCCTGTTCCGGCCCAAGCGTTGGCGGATCACGCCGATGATCGCCCACATCGAACAGACCGGCCTCGACGCTGCGCCCATCGTGGCGTTGCTGACCTTTCTGGTGGGCGCGGTGGTGGCGTTCCTCGGGGCGACGGTGCTGGCCAGTTTCGGTGCCAGCGTATTCACCGTGGATCTGGTGGGCTTCGCCTTCCTGCGGGAGTTCGGCGTTTTGCTCACAGCGATCCTGATGGCCGGCCGCACGGCCAGTGCCTTCACCGCGCAGATCGGCTCGATGAAGGCCAACGAGGAAATCGACGCGATTCGCACCCTCGGCCTCGACCCCATGGAATTGCTGGTGGTGCCGCGGGTGCTGGCGCTGCTGGTGGCGCTGCCGATGCTGACCTTTCTGGCGATGATTTGCGGGATCGTCGGCGGCGCGGTGGTGTGCGCGGTGTCGCTGGATATCTCGCCGGCGATGTTCCTGTCGCTGCTGCAAAGCGACATAGGGATTCAACATTTCCTGGTGGGTCTGGTCAAAGCCCCGATCTTTGCTTTCCTGATCGCCGCCATCGGCTGTCTGGAAGGCTTCAAGGTCAGCGGCAGCGCCGAATCGGTCGGCGCCCACACCACCTCAAGCGTGGTGCAATCGATTTTCGTGGTGATCGTGCTCGATGCGGTTGCCGCGCTGTTTTTCATGGAGATGGGCTGGTGAGTCGTCTACCCCGCGCGCCCTCCGAGGCGGTGATCGAAGTCCGTGGCCTGTGCAATCGCTTCGGCAGCCAGAGCGTGCACGAGAACCTCGATCTCGACTTGTACAAAGGCGAAATCCTGGCCGTGGTCGGCGGTTCCGGCAGCGGTAAATCGGTGTTGCTGCGCAGTATCGTCGGCCTGCGCCAGCCCAGCGAAGGCATGGTCAAGGTGTTCGGCCAGAACCTGCCAAGCTTGCCGGAGCATGAGCGCTCGCTGATCGAGCGGCGCTTTGGCGTGCTGTTTCAGAAAGGCGCGCTGTTTTCGTCGCTGACCGTCACCGAGAACGTCGCCCTGCCCCTGATCGAACACGCCGGTCTGAGCCGCGACGACGCCGAGCATCTGGCGGCGGTGAAGCTGGCGCTGGCCGGTCTTCCGCTGTCGGCAGCGGACAAGTACCCGGCTTCGCTGTCCGGCGGCATGATCAAGCGCGCGGCACTGGCCCGGGCGCTGGCGCTGGACCCGGACATCCTGTTTCTCGACGAACCCACCGCCGGCCTCGATCCGATTGGCGCGGCGCAGTTCGACCAATTGATCCTGACCCTGCGCGATGCCCTGGGCCTGAGCGTGTTTCTGGTGACCCACGACCTCGACACGCTCTACACCATCACCGACCGCGTCGCGGTATTGGCGCAGAAGAAGGTGCTGGTGGCCGGTCCCATCGACGTGGTCTCGGAAACCGACGACGCGTGGATTCACGAATACTTCCACGGCCCTCGCGGCCGCTCGGCGCTGGACGCCGCCAAACAGCTCAACGAGGTCTGACATGGAAACCCGAGCCCATCATGTGTTGATCGGCCTGTTCACGGTGATTGTGGTGGCAGGCGCCCTGCTCTTCGGTCTGTGGCTGGCCAAGTCCAGTGTCGACACCGAGTTCAAGGATTACGAAGTCGTGTTCAACGAGGCGGTCAGCGGCCTGTCCCGGGGCAGCCCGGTGCAGTACAGCGGGATCAAGGTCGGCGACGTGGTCAGCCTGCGCCTCGACCCGCAGGACCCACGTCGGGTGCTGGCACGGATTCGTCTGGCCGGCGACACGCCGGTCAAGGAAGATACCGAAGCCAAACTGGCCCTGGCCGGGATCACCGGCACCTCGATCATCCAGCTCAGCGGAGGCACGCCGCAAAGCCCGAAACTCAAGGGCCATGACGGCAACCTGCCGACCATCGTCGCATCGCCCTCGCCCATCTCGCGGCTGCTCAGCGACAGCAACGATTTGATGAGCGGGGTCACGACGTTGCTCAGTAATGCCAATCAGATGTTCTCTGCCGACAACATCGAGCGCGTGAGCAAGACCCTCGAGCATCTGGAGCAGACCACCGGTTCGATCAACGATCAGCGCGGCGACCTGCGTCAGGCCATGCAGCAACTGGCGACGGTCGGCAAACAGGCCGGCAACATGCTCGAACAGACGTCCGCGCTGATGCGCAACGCCAACGGCCTGCTCAACGATCAGGGCAAACAGGCGCTCGGCAGTGCCGAACAGGCGATGAAATCCCTGGAGCAAAGCAGCGTCACCATCAACGGCCTGCTCAGCAAGAATCAGAATTCCCTCGACAGCGGCATGCAGGGCCTCAACGGCCTGGCCCCGGCGATCCGCGAACTGCGTGAAACCCTGAACTCGCTGCGCGCCATTTCCCAACGCCTGGAGGCCAACCCCAGCGGCTACCTGCTGGGCAGTGACAAGAACAAGGAGTTCACGCCATGAAGCTGACTCGCCTCGCCCTCCTCGCCGGCTTCACGCTGATCAGCGCGTGCTCGATCCTGCCCAAGTCCGAACCGTCGGATGTCTATCGCCTGCCGACGGCACAGGCGCCCGCCTCGGCCAGTTCGGCATCTACGCAGCACTGGTCGTTGCGTCTGAACAAACTGCAGGCCAGCGAAGCACTGAACCGGCCAAGCATCGCGGTGATTCCTCAGGGCGATGTGATCAGCAGCTACAAGGCCTCGCGCTGGAGCGATCCGGCGCCGGTGCTGGTGCGTAACCGGTTACTGGATGGATTCCAGCGCGATGGCCGGATATCGCTGTTGAGCACCGACGACAGCAACTTCCAGGCGGACCTGGAACTGGGCGGCAGCCTGCAGGCGTTTCAGACCGAGTATCAGGGCACGCAGGCCAGCGTGGTGGTGCGGGTCGATGCGTTGCTGGTGCGCGGTTATGACCAGCGGATTCTCGCCAGTCGCCGCTTCGAAGAGCGTCAGCCGCTCAGTGATGTGAGGGTCCCGGCGGTGGTGGCCGGATTCGGTCAGGCCAGTGATCGTCTCACCGCGAAAGTCGTGGCGTGGGCGGTGGAGCAAGGGCAGAAAGTTGCTCCACCTGCCCGGCCTTGAGGCTTAACCGAAGAACCAGTAGCAGACACCGATTGCGCCGAGCACGCCCGCGAGCTCGGCCAGCAGCGCGCAACCCACAGCATGCCGGGCGCGCTGGATGCCCACCGCGCCGAAGTACACCGCCAGCACGTAGAAGGTGGTTTCGGTGCTGCCCTGAATCGTCGCCGCGACCAGCGCCGGGAAGCTGTCCACACCCGAGGTTTTCATCGTTTCGATCAGCATCGCCCGGGCGGCGCTACCGGAGAACGGTTTGACCATGGCGGTCGGCAGCGCATCGACGAAGCGCGTGTCCCACCCTGCCCACTCCACCAGATGGCGGATGCCGTCGAGGCCGAAGTCCAGCGCGCCGGATGCGCGCAATACGCCGATCGCGCAGAGCATCGCCACCAGATACGGCAGCAGGTTCTTGGCCACGTCGAAACCTTCCTTCGCACCTTCGACAAAGGCCTCGTAAACCTTCACCTTGCGCAAGGCGCCGATCACCAGGAACAGCATGATCAGGCCGAACAGCGTCAGGTTGCCGAGGATCGACGACAGGCCCGCCAGCGCAGTGGCCGACATTGTCGCGAGCAACGCCATGAAGCCGCCGAGGATCAGCGCGCCGGGAATCAGGTAGGCCAGCACCACGGGGTCCCACACGCGCAGGCGCTGCATGAACGCCACCGACAGGAAGCCGACGATGGTCGAGCAACTGGTGGCCAGCAGGATCGGCAGGAACACCAGCGTCGGGTCCGGCGCGCCTTGCTGGGCGCGATACATGAAGATCGTCACCGGCAGCAGGGTCAGGGACGAGGCATTCAGTACGAGGAACAGGATTTGCGCGTTGCTGGCGATGGTCGAGCTGGGGTTGAGCTCTTGCAGCGCCTTCATGGCCTTGAGGCCGATCGGCGTGGCGGCGTTATCCAGGCCCAGGCCGTTGGCGGCGAAGTTCAGGGTAATCAGGCCGATGGCCGGGTGGCCCGCCGGCACTTCCGGCATCAGCCGCAGGAACAGCGGGCCCAGCGCTTTGGCCAGCCACTCGACAATCCCGGCCTTCTCGGCGATGCGCAGGAAGCCCAGCCACAGGGTCAGCGTGCCGAACAGCAGCACCATGACTTCGACCGACAGCTTGGCCATGGCAAAAATGCTTTCCACCATCGCCGCGAAGATCCCGGCGTTGCCGCCGATCAGCCATTGCCCCAGCGCCGAAACGGCTGCCACGATGAAGAAGCCAAGCCACAGGCCATTAAGCATCAGTCAAATCCCCCGGAAGATGCGGCGAATGATAGCGGGGTCGCCAGAAACGACAAACCCCGGATTTCTCCGGGGTTTGTCAGGGTGCCTTGCGGGCGGGGATCAGTTTTTCGAAACGTCACCGGCCGGCAGTTTTTCCTTGCTGCGCCAGTGCGGCAGCGAGTTCCAGTAGCGCTGGCCCTTGGCGTCGTCGTACATGCCTTCCCAACGAGCGATGACCAGTACGGCGAGGGCGTTGCCGATCACGTTCAGGGCGGTACGCGCCATGTCCATCACACGGTCGACACCGGCGATGAAGGCCAGGCCTTCCAGCGGAATACCCACGCTGCCCAGGGTGGCCAGCAGCACCACGAAGGACACGCCCGGTACGCCGGCGATACCTTTGGAGGTAACCATCAGCGTCAGGACCAGCAGCAGTTGCTGGCTGATCGACAGGTCGATGCCGTACAACTGCGCGATGAAGATTGCCGCGATGGACTGGTACAGGGTCGAGCCGTCGAGGTTGAACGAGTAACCGGTCGGCACTACGAAACTGCAGATGGCTTTTGGTGCGCCGTAGGCTTCCATCTTCTCGATCACCCGTGGCAGCACGGTTTCCGAGGAGGCGGTGGAGTAGGCCAGGACCAGCTCATCCTTGAAGATGCGCATCAGCTTGATCACCGAGAAACCGAACATCTTGGCGATCAGGCCCAATACCACAAAGGCGAAGAAGGCGATGGCGACGTAAACCAGGATCACCAGCTTGGCCAGCGGCAGCAGCGAGGCGAAACCGAAGTTGGCCACGGTCACCGCGATCAGGGCGAACACGCCGATTGGCGCGTAGTTCATGATCATGTGGGTGACTTTGAACATGCTTTCCGATACGCCCTGGAACATCTTCACCAGCGGCTCGCGCAGGTCCGACTGCAGGCTCGACAGACCGAGACCGAACAGCACGGAGAAGAAGATGATCGGCAGCATTTCGCCGCGTGCCATGGCCGCGAAGATGTTCGACGGGATCAGGTTGAGGATGGTCTCGATGAACGCGTGTTCATGCTGCACTTCGGCGGCGGTCGCCTGGTACTTGGAGATGTCCACAGTGCCCAGGGTGCTCATGTCGATGCCGGCACCCGGATGGAACAGGTTGGCCAGCAGCAGGCCGACGACGATGGCGATGGTGGTGACGATTTCGAAGTAGATGATGGTTTTCAGGCCGATGCGCCCGAGTTTCTTGGCGTCGCCCACGCCGGCGATGCCGACGATCAGGGAAGAGATGACGATCGGGATCACGATCATCTTGATCAGACGGATAAAGATATCGCCTGCCGGTTGCAGGACGTTGCTGATCCACCAGGCCTTTTCGGCGCTGAAATGGTTAAGCAACGCGCCGATTGCAATCCCCAATACCAGACCGATGAGGATCTGCCAGGCGAGGCTAAGCTTTGCCTTCTTCATTATCTTTACCCTTACTTGCGTTTGACTCAGGCACATGCAGGAACTGGAACGCTCATCAGCGGAAAAGTCTGTGCATCTGCCTCCGTATAAGGTGCCCCGAAGCGCGTATTTACGGCTCTCCGGCAGGCGAAAAAAGGCGCAACTATTCCGATGCAAGGTTGCGCCGTCTAATGCCGTAAACGCCTACCCTATGCCGAATCGGCATGAGCTTTTTTTTATGAAACTGGCGTCCCAACCGGTTCGAATACGACATTTCGGCAGGCATAAGTGCCGTGAACCGGCCATTACAGCGTAGGTTGGTTATTTTTTGAACGAGTGATTTCGACGAAAAATTTAGGAAAAAGCCTACGTTCGGAAACTAAATGTCCGACTTACTCGATCGACTCTTTCTCGATATACGGTCGCCAGGAAACACCGCGAAATGCTTTCGCATGCAGTGTGAGCGATAAAAAAGTTGAGCAGAACGCTCTGGATCAACGTTTTGTCACGTTGAAAGCCCAGCGCAAGTCCGTCGAACCACTCCGGTTGGCGAACTTGCGTCGCAGCTTTTACCCTGACCCGGCCCTCATCGCAGGCACTCCCTGTACCCGTAGGTCACTCCGACCCTGCAACAGTCAGAACGTCCCGGCCCCCTGGTCATGCACCGGCCTTCCTCGGGCCGACGCAATGGAGGACAGCCTTTCGGCTGCCCTCGTGTTCAATACCAGTTCGGATCTTTCTTCAGCGTTTCCATCAGAAGGTTTTGCATGCCCTGATCGGGTTTGCCGAGGAAGCGGTAGGTGGCATGTCGCGTTGGCGACTTGTCCGCCGGCAGTCCTTCGGGCACATCCACAAGCATGGCGTAAGCGTCTTTCTTGTCGAAACTGAACGCGACGATCAAGCGATGGTTCATGCACTTGTCTGCGGATTCGCAGAGCGGACCGACCAGATACTTGTCGCCATCTTCGGTCACGGCATTCATCTGCTGGTCAGGCGTGCCGGACAGGTTCATCACCCATTCCGGCAGGCGCTCTTCCTTCTTCACCACGCCTTCCCAGGTTTCCCTGTATTGCGGGTCGGAACTCAACAGTTCGTTGACCCGCGCCTGGCCGTCATTGGCCGCGATTGCCATGGAACTACCGCCCAGGAGCAGGGCGGCTGCCAGTGTCTTTAACCCCTTCATGTTCAACCTCGACCGCGACGGCCAAAGAAGAAGGAAGCGATGAACATCACCAGGAACACGACAAACAGAATCTTGGCGATACCCGTGGCGGTGCCCGCGATACCACCGAAGCCCAGTACTGCGGCGATGATGGCAATGATCAGGAATGTGATTGCCCAGCTCAACATGGTGATTCTCCTTGCTTCTATTTAGGGATGTTGCCGGTCTCGGCGCAGGGGCGCCCAGATTCGTGAATCAGAAAACCCAGCGTTCTTCACGGGGCATGTCGCCCAGCGGTTGTGGCTGGTCGACGTCCATCATGCGCATCGCGCCGTTGTCGGCCTGGCTGCTGCTGACGGCGCTGAAGTGCGTCTGCGTCGCGTGTTGCATGGAAATCAGGGGCTCAGGCTGCTGGCTCTGCTCCCAGCGCAGATATTGCTGGCAGGCGATCAGAGTGATCAGCAGCGCAAGTGCGCCAAACAGGGCCTGCTGCAGATGCAGTGGCGAAATACGCATTTGGGCGGCACGTTGGCGAGTCATCCTGGGTTCCTCACTCTTGTTCGGTGGGGGCAGTGCATTTCTGCCCGGGCTGAATGATGTATTGCAGCCCGCATGCCAGCTTTTTTGTTTAAAAAAATCTAATAAAATCAGTTAGTTATAGATGCTGCAAAAGTTACTGACGACGCATCCTGCACGATGACCCTCGCAGCGTCGTGCGTAATGCACGATTATTTCGTAGGAGGAATCATTCTTTTTGAATTGAGAGCAGGGTGCGGATGTCAGAAAAGGAGGCAGGAAACCGTCCTGAAACTGTGCGATGTTTAAAAAATCAACAAAATCAGTGGATTAGCCGTGAGGGCAGGAGAGAGCTACCCTGCTATGACTGGAATCGATCAGAATCAACCATGCAACTTGCCCGATTTTTCCGGGACTAACCCAAGACATTCATTTATGGAGCGTAGGAAAAATGGAATCAGCCACTGAGCACCAAGGCCGCATTCTGCTGGTGGATGATGAATCCGCCATCCTGCGAACCTTTCGTTATTGCCTCGAAGACGAAGGTTATTCTGTCGCCACTGCCAACAGTGCGGCCCAGGCTGAAGCGCTGTTGCAACGCCAGGTGTTCGATCTGTGCTTTCTGGATTTGCGTCTGGGCGAAGATAACGGCCTGGATGTATTGGCGCAGATGCGCATTCAGGCGCCGTGGATGCGGGTGGTGATCGTCACCGCCCATTCGGCCGTCGACACCGCGGTGGACGCCATTCAGGCCGGCGCTGCCGATTATCTGGTCAAGCCGTGCAGCCCGGATCAATTGCGCCTGGCGACCGCCAAGCAACTGGAAGTACGTCAGCTGTCGGCGCGTCTGGAAGCCCTCGAAGGCGAGATCCGCAAACCCAAGGACGGCCTCGATTCCCACAGCCCGGCGATGAAAGTCGTCCTGGAAACGGCGCGGCAAGTGGCGGGCACCGACGCCAACATCCTGATCCTCGGTGAGTCCGGCACCGGTAAAGGTGAGCTGGCCCGAGCCATTCACGGCTGGAGCAAGCGCGAGAAGAAATCCTGCGTCACCATCAACTGCCCGTCGCTGACCGCCGAACTGATGGAAAGCGAGTTGTTCGGTCACAGTCGCGGCGCGTTCACCGGGGCCAGTGAAAGCACGCTGGGTCGAGTCAATCAGGCCGATGGCGGTACGCTGTTTCTCGACGAGATCGGCGATTTTCCGCTGACATTGCAGCCCAAGTTGCTGCGTTTCATTCAGGACAAGGAATACGAGCGGGTAGGCGATCCGGTCACCCGCCGCGCCGATGTGCGCATCCTCGCCGCCACCAACCTCAATCTTGAGGACATGGTGCGCGACGGCCGTTTCCGTGAAGACCTGCTCTATCGTCTGAACGTCATCACCCTGCATTTGCCGCCGCTGCGCGAGCGGGCCGAAGACATCCTGACCTTGGCCGACCGGTTCCTCGCCCGCTTCGTCAAGGAATACGCGCGTCCGGCCCGGGGCTTCAGTGATGAGGCTCGCGAGGCGCTGCTGGGCTATCGCTGGCCGGGCAACATCCGCGAGCTGCGTAACGTGGTCGAGCGGGCCAGCATCATTTGCCCGCAGGAGCGTGTGGAAATCAGCCACCTCGGCATGGCCGAACAACCGGCGAACAATGCGCCACGGGTCGGCGCTGCGTTGAGCCTCGACGAGTTGGAGAAAGCCCACATCGGCGCGGTACTGGCGACCGCCGGAACTCTCGATCAGGCCGCCAAGACCTTGGGGATCGACGCTTCGACCCTGTATCGCAAGCGCAAGCAGTACAACCTGTGAGCATCCGCGGATGAAACTGGCGATGAAGTTGCGGACTCGCTTGTTCCTGAGCATTTCCGCGCTGATCACCGTGGCCTTGCTCGGGCTGATGCTCGGGCTGGTCAGTGTGATGCAGATGGCCGGCACTCAGGA
The DNA here is from genome assembly GCF_052046055.1 of Pseudomonas sp. 22082. NCBI lineage: Bacteria > Pseudomonadati > Pseudomonadota > Gammaproteobacteria > Pseudomonadales > Pseudomonadaceae > Pseudomonas > Pseudomonas sp. 22082. Next base: position 68,915 of record NZ_JBQEQB010000011.1, on the reverse strand, counting down.
GGCGCTGATCCGCAACAACTTCGTCACCCTCGATCTGGGGCTCAAGCTGCGCCAGACCCTCGGCGATCAACTGATCATGATGCTCGCCGAAAAGCCCGACCCCGTGGCGTTCGAGGCGTCCAAACAGCATTACTTCCAGTTGCTCGAAGAGGGCATCGCCCAGGAGCAGAAAGACGACGATCGCCAGTATGGATTCAGTCAGGCCAAAGCCGATTACCTGAGCTTCCTCCAGGCCTTCGACATCTCCCGCGACCCGGCTGCTGCCCTGAGTGGCGGTGGCGACTTGCGTGAGCGCTTCAACACCCTGCGCAACGGATTGATTACCGAGCACAAGCACGCACTGGACAATATCAATTCTGTCCAGCATGCCGCCCGCGACCGCGCGTTGCTGATCGCTGGCCTGTTGGGACTGGTGGGGCTGGCGGTGCTGATCATTGGCTTCGTTACCGCCCAGGGCATTGCCCGGCGGTTTGGTGCGCCGATCGAAGCGCTGGCCAAAGCGGCGGACAATATCGGCCAAGGCAATTTCGAGGTGACCCTGCCGGTGTCCTCGGCCATGGAAATCAACCTGCTGACCCGGCGCTTCGGGCTGATGGCCGAAGCCCTGCGCGAACATCAGGCGACCAATGTCGACGAATTGCTCGCCGGCCAGCAGCGCCTGCAAGCGGTGCTCGACAGCATCGATGACGGTTTGCTGATGATCGACCGTCAGGGTCGTCTGGAACATTTGAACCCGGTGGCCCAGCGACAACTGGGCTGGGACAGCGACCGTTTCGGCGAAGGCCTCGGCACGGCGCTTCAGCGACCGGAGCTGGATGCACAGCTGCAACTGGTGTTGCGCGGCGGCAACCTTGAGCGGGCGCCGGAAGATTTGAGCATTGAGGTCGATGGCGAAACGCGCCTGCTGACCTACAGCCTGACGCCGGTCAGCCATACCCAGGGGCATATCCTCGGCGCCGTGATGGTCCTGCACGACGTCACCGAGCAGCGCGCCTTCGAACGGGTGCGCAGCGAATTCGTGTTGCGCGCCTCTCACGAACTGCGCACGCCGGTCACGGGCATGCACATGGCGTTCGGACTGTTCCGTGAGAGGGCGAAGTTTCCTCCGGAGTCGCGTGAGTCCGACCTGCTCGACACGGTCAATGAAGAAATGCAGCGCCTGATGCAGTTGATCAACGATCTGCTCAACTTTTCGCGTTATCAGAGCGGTTTGCAGAAACTCACACTGGCGCCGTGCTCCATCGAGGATCTGCTGGAGCAGGCGCGTTTGCGTTTCGCCGATTCGGCAGCGCAGAAGGGCGTTACCTTGACCGTCGAAGCGCAGAGCCCGCTGCCACGCTTGCAGGCGGATCAGGCGCAGCTCGATCGAGTCCTCGACAACCTGATCGACAACGCCTTGCGCCACACGGCGCGCGACGGGTTGATCCGCTTGCAGGCCCGTCGCCATGGCGAACGGGTGATCATCAGCGTCGAAGACAACGGCGAAGGGATTGCCTACGGTCAGCAAGGGCGGATTTTCGAACCCTTCGTTCAGGTGGGCCGCAAGAAGGGTGGGGCCGGGCTGGGTCTGGCGCTGTGCAAGGAAATCGTCCAGTTGCACGGTGGGCGGATGGGCGTTTACTCGCGGCCGGGGCAGGGCACGCAGTTCTATATGGCGCTGGCGGTTTAGGCTTCGTCGTCGATCCGGCGGCCGGCGAGTCGCCGTCCACGGGTAATCAGTTCGATGAACTGCACCGCGCTCAAGGCGTGGGCGAACAACCAGCCCTGACCGAACTTCACCCCTTCGCTGCTCAGCAGCGCCGCTTGTGACTCGAATTCGATTCCTTCGGCAATCACCTTCAGGTCCAGCGCCTGGGCCATGTGAATGATGTGTGGCGCGACACCGCTGCTGGCGGCGTCATGGCCGAGGGCGTCGATAAATGCCTTGTCGATCTTCAGGCAATCCACCGGCAGGGTTTGCAAATAGGCCAGGCTGCAATAGCCGGTGCCGAAATCGTCGATCAGCACCTGATGCCCGACATCGCGCAGCGCCTGCAGGTTTTCCCGGGCTACCACCACATCGATCAGGCCGCGCTCGGTCACCTCGAAAGCAATCTGCCGCGCCGCCACCCGATGCAGGGTCAGCAGCCGCGCCATGACCTGGCCGATGCGCGGCACCATCACGTCGCAGGCGGCCAGATTCACCGAGATGTACAGCTGCGGATTGGCCCGCAGCAACTGACCCAACTGCTCGAGCAGGCGTTGCAGGACGAAGTCGGTCATCTGGCGAATCTGTCCGGTGTTCTCGGCCATCGGGATGAACAGGTCAGGGCTGGTCAGCGTGCCGTCCGGCCGGCGCCAGCGCAGCAGGGCTTCGGCACCGACGCAGTTGCGGCTGTCGAGATCGAAGATCGGTTGATAAAGAACCTGCAACTCGCCACGGCGGATGGCGCCGTGCAGCTCGGCGTCGAGCGACTGGCGCTGGCGCACGACCCAGAACACCAGAACGCCCACCAGCGCACCGAGCACCAGACAGAAAGGCACCATCCACCACCAGAGCTCCGGAATGTGCATGCCCGAGCGCGGGCTGATCAGCACCAGTTGGTATTCCGGGTTGTCAGTGGGCATGCGGTAGATCAGGTGTGACTGGGTGACTTGCAGCGCGTTCGGGGTTTTCGGCGGCCAGGGCTCGGTGGGCGGCCAGACCTGTGGGACGCCGAGCACCGGAATCGCCCGGGTCCCGTGATCCAGCACTACCAACAGGCTGCTGCCGGGCAACAGGTCGACCATGTCGGTGAGATGTCCGCGCGAGGTGGCTACGCGAAAGTTGCCGCGCCCGAGCATCAGCGCTGCGCGGTTTTCATCGGGTTCGGTGGTGGTGTTCAGCCAGTAGCTGTAGGTCGGGCCCTTGATGTCCGGAGGACGGATCACCGACAGGCCTTCCTGGCGCGGACGGTTGGAGCAAATCCGCGTGGCGTCCATGTAGGCGGCTTCATAGACGAAGCGGTAGTTGAACGTCACTTGCTGCAACGTGGCGATCATTTCGTCGTCGCAGCTGCGCAAGGGCTGGGCTTCGAGGTCGTCGAGGCTTTCGCGCAACTGGCCGAAGAGTTGCTCCAGACGTGCCAGGAACCGCTCGCCCTGGGCGTTCATTTCCTGGCTTTCGCTTTGCTCGACCTGGCGCATGGCCACGAACAGCCCACCGGTGATCAGCAGGCTCGCACTGAGGACAGCCGCGATCATCGCCAGAAACCAGGGGCGATAAAACCAGCTACGCAGCGTCTCTCGGGTAGCAACCATCATGGATATCCGAAGAATTACCAATGAGTTATAGCTGCTGATTGCGATTTCGCCCTGACCGTCGGGCGGGCGTCATTATTTTGTCTGATTCAGCACCAGCAGCAACGCTGCCGTTTGCGCATCCGGCGTGCCGTCAAAGCGCGCAGGGCGGTAGTGCATCTGGAAGGCCGCGAGCACATGGCGGGTCGCTACATCCAGCTCACCGGTTTGCGGCGTCGAGTAGCCCAGGCGTGCCAGTTGGCTCTGGAACCAGGTGATGCTCGGCAGCTCGGCGTCGAACTGCGCTTGCTGGCGTGCCACGGCTTGCTCGTCGGGCCAGAGCCCCAGCCCCTCGGCCGCCAGGCGCTTCCAGGGGAACAGCGGCCCCGGGTCGAGCTTGCGCAACGGGGCGATGTCACTGTGGCCGATGATGTGGCGCGGGCTGATGCCCTGGCGTTTACTGATGTCCTTGAGCAGGACGATCAACGATTGCACCTGTGCTTCGCTGTAGGGATACCAGAGGCGACCGGTCGGTGTGTCCTTGAAACCCGGATTGACGATTTCAATGCCGATCGAACTGGAGTTGAGCCAGGTACGGCCTTGCCATTCGCTTTCACCGGCATGCCAGGCACGCAGGTTCTCGTCCATCAACTTGTAGATGGTGGCGTTCTTGTCGTCGCCGATCAGGTAATGACTGCTGACTTCGCCGTGAGTCAGCAACTGCAATGAGCGTTCGAGCGAAGCGGAGGTGTAGTGCACGATCACGAACTGCACACGGCTGTCGTGATTGACCGAAGGATGGCTGGTGTCGAAACGCGGGCCGCTGGCACAACCGGCCAGTAAGAGGAGCGACGCGAGGAGGGTAAAAAATTTCATGGCAGAGGGCAGTACACGCAAGACGATAATGCAACAGTGTAACGTATCGCCTTGCGCTTCGACGCTTAAAGGGCTGATTTAAACAATATGGAACAATTGCCTCAGCCCAGCTCTACCCGGTTACGCCCTGCGTTTTTCGCCCGGTAAAGCGCCTGATCGGCTCTTTTGAGCACCAGATCGCTGTGTTCTCCCGGCCGGAAAGCCGCCAGCCCCATGGAAACGGTAATCGTGACGCGCTCGCCCTTGAAGTGAAACGGGCAGGCTTCGATGGCGGCGCGCAGGGTTTCCAGGAGTTTGGCGCCGACCGCCGGCGGGGTGGCCGGGAGCAGAAGGACAAACTCTTCCCCGCCGAAACGGGCGATGAAATCACTGCCCCGCAGACGCTTGCGCAGCACCGTGGTGATGATTTTCAAGACCTTGTCGCCGGCCAGATGCCCGTAGTTGTCGTTGATTCGTTTGAAGTGATCGAGGTCGAGCATGGCCAGGCTCAAGGTATTGCCGTGCTGCTGCCATTGGGCGATTTCATATTCGAGCCGTTCGGTCCAGGCGGCGCGGTTGGGCAGGCCGGTGAGCGGATCGATCAGGGCTTTCTGGCGTTGCTCTTCGAGGTGTTCGCGATATCCCTGCGCTTCCTGCTCCATGTGTGCGACGCGTTCAGCGAGGCTTTTCAGGCGTCCAGCCACTTCCTGTTCCCGGGCGTCACGTTGCTTCTGGTGCTGATCCATGGTGCCGAGCAGGCCTTCGAGGTGGTTTTCCAGCACTTGCTTCAGATCATCCAGATCGGCCGCTTCCTGCACGCTGTTCTGCAGGCCGTCGACCTGTTCGCGGATCTGCGTGTCCATCGCTCGCGCCGCAGAGCTGTTGTCGGCGTGGCCTTCGCTGGCGGCCTGCAAGTTGCTCTGGAACGCTTCGAGGCGCTCGTTGAGTTGCTGCAGGTAGGCTTCGAATTCGTGTTGGCCGCTATCGGTAATGGCCAGCATCAAAGTTGCGAGATCGTCGAGGATCGGCAGCAATTCGTACCAGTTCAGGCCGTTTTTCAATCGATCGCGCATGGCCTCGGCTTGCGGGCGATGGCGCTCCGGCAAGGTCAGGTCATCCAGCAGCCCGATCAGCGTGTCTTCGATGTGTTTGGCGACCGAGCTGTAGGATGGCTCCGGCGAGTCCGGCAGGGCGTAGAGGATGTCGTGCTCGGATTGTTCCGGATCGATGGCGGCCAATGCCTGGGCGATGGGCTCGGGCAGGGGCAGGCTGTCAAGGATCACGGGCGGCGGCGTATCGCCGGGGTGGATCAGTTCGTCCGGGTTGATGGCTGTTGGCACTGCCGGCGCGAAAACCGGAGGAGGCGTGAAGGTCTGCGGCTCCGGTTCTGGCTCGGCGGTTTCTGGTTCGCTGGGGGCGGAGGGGGATTCGGTGAGGATTCTGGCAGGCTCAAAGGCCGCCACCTCCGGTTCCGCAAGATATTCGGGGATTGGTTCTGGCGCTTTGAAGGGCTCGGCCACGGGGGCGGCGATCGGCGCTTGGCTGACGCTCGCAGTGGCGACCGGTTCGGCGCTTGTAACAGGCGCTTCCGGCGCTGGCGCAGCTTCATGTGTGACGGGCGCTTGCTGTGGCTGCACTGGTGGTGCGACCGCAGCGGCTTGAGCCACTGGAGCAGGCGTTTCCTCGCTGTCGCGACTGCCGAACAGGCGCTGCAACAAGCCCGGGCGTCCCGGTTCCGCCGGCGTTGCCAGCTGGCTCAAGGCCTTGCCCTGCAGGCCGCTGAGTTCGCTGAGCAGCAGCGGCATCTCTCTGGCCTGACTCACCCGGCCATCCAGCTGCTTGGCGAATTTCTTCAGCGGCTGGGCCACATCGCGAGGCAGCGGGAGAGATTGCAACTGAGTGACCAGCGCAGTCAGTGCGGTGCTGACCTGTTCGATCCGGGTTTCCCGGCGCTGCTCGGAATCGAGCACGGCTTTTTCCAGTCGCGGCAGCAGGGCGGCGAGGCCGGCGTCCATGTCGTCGGTGCGCACTACGTCGCGCATCTCTTTCATGCACTGATCGACCACGCGGTCGGTGCCTTCCGCCGCCAGGGTGCTGCGCACCAGGCCGCGGCGCAGCAGGTCGAGCCGGGCGTCCCACCGACGTTCGAGCTTTTCCTGTTGTTCGATGCTTTTGAGGTATTTCTCTTTCCAGCGCTGGGCTTCGTCGCTCATTCAGGGGTTCCGCGAAGGGCAGTGCTCAACGCGGGCAATGCATCGGCCGTGAGCGAACCCGGCAGACGAATCTCTACCGCGACCGGCAGGTGATCGGAAATCGGTTGTGCCAGCACTTCGACTTTTTCCAGGGTCAGGGTCGGGCTGAGCAGAATATGATCCAGGCAGCGCTGCGGGCGCCAGCTGGGGAATGTCGCTTCGAGTTGCGGGGCCAGCAGGCCGAGGTCGCGCAAAGGCGAGTGTCGCAACAGATCGCTGGCGTGGGTGTTCATGTCGCCCATCAGCACCTGATGCTTGTAGCCGCCGATCAGCTCGCGGATGTAAGCCAGTTGCATGCTGCGCACCCGGGCGCCGAGCGCCAGGTGCATCATCACCACCACCAGCGCTTCCGGGCCTTCGCCGAAGCGCACCAGAATCGCCCCGCGTCCCTTTGGACCCGGCAGCGGGTGGTCTTCAATCGCCCACGGCCGCAGGCGACTGAGCACGCCATTGCTGTGCTGGGCCAGTCGGCCAAGGTTGCGATTGAGTTGTTGATACCAGTAGGGGAAGGCGCCGAGCTGGGCCAGGTGTTCGACCTGATTGACGTAGCCTGAACGCAGGCTGCCGCCATCGGCTTCCTGCAGGGCGACCAGATCGAAGTCTCCGAGCAGATTGCCGATCTTTTGCAGATTGGTGGAACGCCCGGGGTGCGGCAGCAGATGCTGCCAGCTGCGGGTCAGGTAGTGCCGATAGCGCTCGGTGCTGATGCCGACCTGAATATTGAAGCTGAGCAAGCGCAGACGGCTGTCTGCGGGCAGGCCCGTCGATTCCAGGTGATGCTCGTTGACCTGCGGTTCATGCAGGCCAACGACGCGTTCGGTTCCCCAGCGGCGCATGGCGATTGCCGCGCTTAGTTGGCAGCTGCCTTGTTGGTCGCTCGCTCTTTGGCCACCAGTTGGTCAGCCAGTTTCAGCGCCTGTTCGGCACCGCCGGCAGAGCCGATGTCGAAGCGGTACTTACCGTTGACGATCATGGTTGGAACACCGGAGATTTCATACTTCTTGGCCAGTTCGCGGGCTTTCACGATTTGCCCTTTGATGGCGAACGAATCGAAGGTCGCCAGGAACTTATCCTTGTCCACGCCTTGAGTGGCGAGGAAGTCGGCCATGTCGTTCTTGTCGGTCAGCTTCTTGTGTTCTTTCTGGATGGCGTTGAATACGGCAGCGTGCACATTGTGCTCGACGCCCATGGCTTCCAGCGTCAGGAACATCTGGCCATGAGCGTCCCACGGGCCACCGAACATCGCAGGAATGCGCACGAAGTTGACGTCGGACGGCAGTTTTTCAACCCACGGATTGATCACCGGCTCGAACGCGTAGCAGTGCGGGCAGCCATACCAGAACAGCTCGACCACTTCGATCTTGCCAGGCACGGCGACCGGTACCGGGTTGCTCAGTTCGACGTAAGGGGCAGCAGGGGCTTCGGCGGCCTGGGCGGTCACGCCGAACAGGCTGGCAGCGACGAGGGCGGCGCTGATGATCAGATTACGCATGCTTTACTCCTGGACAATTTTGGTCGCCTCGCGCGACCTGTTTTCAGACAGATCCTGGCGGGCATGAGTTCTGTAGTGTAACGGCAGCGGCCACAAAAAAGGGCGGCCAAAGCCACCCTTTTTATACTTCGTGCAACGGATTAATCGAGCGTTAACGTGGCAGGCGTTTGCCATCGCACTCGACGCTCGAATCGCGCGTCTTAGTGCAGGCCCTGAATGTAGCTGGAGACTGCCGCGATGTCTTCGTCGCTCAGCTTACGGGCGATGGTGCGCATGGTCATTGCGTCGCCGTCGTTGTTGCGACCGGCTTCTTCCTTGCGGAAATCGGTCAGCTGCTTGGCGATGTACTGAGCGTGTTGGCCACCCAGGTGCGGGAAGCCGGCGGCTGCGTTGCCGGCGCCGTTCGGCGAGTGGCAACCGGTGCAGGCTGGCAGGCCTTTCTCGATATTGCCGCCACGGAACAGGGCTTCACCGCGAGCGACGATCTTCGGATCGGCGGCGCCGACGCTGCCTTTCTGGCTGGCGAAGTAGGCGGCGATATCGGCCAGGTCCTGATCGCTCAGGTTGGTCAGCAGGCCGGTCATTTCCAGAACGGTGCGCTTGCCCGACTTGATGTCGTGCAATTGCTTGGTCAGGTAGCGTTCACCCTGTCCGGCCAGCTTTGGAAAGTTTGGCGCCATGCTGTTGCCATCCGGGCCATGGCAGGCGCCGCATACGGCGGCTTTTGCCTGGCCTGCGGCTGCATCACCGGCAGCATGGGCGAAGCCTGAGATTCCCACGGTCAACAGCAGACTCACGATCAGTTTGTTCATCAGCTAATCCAACTACGGCTAAGGGTTAAGAGTTATGGACCGGGCTTACTCTCGCTCATCCAGAGGATGAGGGCCTGGTAATCCTCGGCACTGCAGTCCATGCACAAACCACGCGGCGGCATCGCCTTGAAACCCTGGGTCACGTGTTGCACCAGCGTCTCCATACCTTTCGCCAACCTCGGCGTCCAAGCTGCCTGATCGCCTCTTTTGGGCGCCATGGGTAGTTGGCCGGAATGACAGGCTCCACAAACACGGTTGTACACGGCTTCCGGATCCTGTGTAGCCTGTGCGCTGTAAAGCGGCATCAAGACTCCGGCAGCCAGCAGCCATTTCGTCATAAAACGACCTTTTCAGGGTTGAGAGCGTTCTGCGTTCTAATGCGCAATCAAGGTCTGTCGCTCTCGTGAACTTCATCCTTCGCTGGGACAAAGCACACACAAAATCTGCGGCATTATATACTGGCGTCACTGAAACGGAAGCGACACCGCGTTCCGCGCCTAATCCCGGCGCCGCCCACATCGGAAATCCCATGCAACTCAAGAATCCCATCCTCGGCCTGTGCCAACAGTCCACGTTCATGCTCAGTGCCGCCAAAGTCGATCAGTGCCCCGACGACGAAGGCTTCGAAGTGGCGTTCGCCGGTCGTTCCAACGCCGGTAAATCCAGCGCGCTGAACACCCTGACTCACGCCAGCCTGGCGCGCACCTCGAAAACACCGGGTCGCACACAGCTGTTGAACTTCTTCAAGCTAGACGATGAACGGCGTCTGGTCGACCTCCCGGGCTACGGTTATGCAAAAGTACCGATCCCGCTCAAGCAGCACTGGCAGCGTCACCTCGAGGCTTACCTCGGTGGCCGCGAGAGTTTGAAGGGTTTGATTCTGATGATGGACATCCGTCATCCAATGACCGACTTCGACCTGCTGATGCTGGACTGGGCCGTTGCCGCCGGCATGCCGATGCACATCCTGCTGACCAAGGCCGACAAACTGACCTACGGCGCAGCCAAGAACACGCTGCTCAAGGTGCAGTCGGAAATCCGTAAGGGGTGGGGTGATCAAGTGACGATCCAGCTGTTCTCCGCCCCAAAACGCATGGGGCTGGAAGAGGCCTACACTGTGTTGGCAGGCTGGATGGAACTGGCAGACAAAGGCGCTGAATTGCCTGCTGAGTAAATCGCAGGCAAAAAAAGCCCCGGACTTCATATGGGGAGGGAGAAGTTCCGGGGTTTAAGTTCCGAACCGCTAGGGCGGGGTTCAGATATCTGCCAACACTTAACACAACATAGGAGCATCGAAGGGCTTCACCAGCCATTCAGTATCTCTGAGTGCCCTGGCGCAAGATTAGTTCAGAATCTTTTCAAAAAACTTTGGAATAAGCTCAAGAACGATCAGACCTAAGCGTTTTTCGATGCCTTGCCGCGACGCTCTGTCGCGGCAAAACCCCGCCCCAGAGGCCTCAGTGCGCCTCGTCCCAGTTGTTGCCAACCCCCACTTCCACCAGCAACGGCACGTCCAGTTTCGCCGCTTCGCTCATGTGCACGCGAATTTCTTCGCGAACCTGATCGACCAGATCCTCGCGAACCTCCAGCACCAGTTCGTCGTGCACCTGCAGGATGACTCTGGCGTCCAGCCCCGAAGCGCTCAGCCAGTTGTCCACCGCCACCATGGCTTTCTTGATGATGTCTGCTGCGGTGCCTTGCATCGGCGCGTTGATCGCTGTGCGTTCGGCGGCAGCGCGTTCCTGCGGCTTGTTCGAGTTGATTTCCGGCAGATACAGACGACGACCGAAGATCGTTTCCACGAAGCCTTGGTCCGCTGCCTGCGCGCGGGTGCGATCCATGTATTCACGAACGCCCGGGTAACGCGCGAAGTAGGTTTCGATGTAGGCCTTGGCGGTCTTGGTGTCGACGCCGATGTCCTTGCCCAGCTTCTGCGCGCCCATGCCGTAGATCAGGCCGAAGTTGATCGCCTTGGCGCTGCGGCGCTGGTCGGACGTCACTTCGTTGAGCTCGACCTTGAATACTTCGGCCGCGGTGGCGGTGTGCACGTCCAGGTTGTTGCGGAACGCATTCATCAGCCCTTCGTCGCGGGACAGGTGCGCCATGATCCGCAATTCGATCTGCGAGTAGTCCGCCGCCAGCAGTTTGTAGCCTTTCGGCGCGACGAACGCCTGACGGATGCGTCGGCCTTCGGCGGTGCGCACCGGGATGTTCTGCAGATTCGGATCGCTCGACGACAGGCGACCGGTCGATGCCACAGCCTGATGGTACGAAGTGTGGATACGCCCGGTGCGTGGGTTGATCTGCTCCGGCAGGCGATCGGTGTAGGTGCTTTTCAGCTTGCTCATGGAACGGTGTTCCATGAGCACTTTCGGCAAGCGGTGATCGTCTTCGGCCAGTTTCGCCAACACTTCTTCGGCGGTGGACGGCTGGCCCTTGGCGGTTTTTTTCAGCACCGGCAGGCCGAGCTTTTCGTAGAGGATCACGCCCAGTTGCTTTGGCGAGCCGAGGTTGAATTCTTCACCGGCGATCTCGAAGGCTTCACGTTCCAGCGCGACCATCTTGTTGCCCAGCTCAATGCTCTGAATGCCGAGCAGGTCAGCGTCGACGAACGCGCCCTGGCGCTCGATGCGAGCGAGCACCGGCACCAGCGGGATCTCGATGTCGGTCAGCACGCTGGCCAGGCTCGGGATGGCGCTGAGTTTTTCGAACAGGGTCTGGTGCAGGCGCAGGGTCACGTCGGCATCTTCGGCGGCATACGGCCCGGCCTGCTCCAGAGCGATCTGGTCGAAGGTCAGCTGCTTGGCGCCTTTGCCGGCGATGTCCTGGAAGCTCACGGTGGTGTGGTCCAGGTATTTCTGCGCCAGGCTGTCCATGTCGTGACGGGTGGCGGTGGAGTTGAGCACGTAGGACTCAAGCATCGTGTCGAAGGCAATCCCGCGCACGGTGATGCCTTCGTTCTGGTCGCCACCGATGGCGCAGTTGGCCAGGATGTTCATGTCGAACTTGGCGTGCTGGCCGACCTTGAGTTTGTTCGGATCTTCAAGGATCGGCTTGAGTGCGCGCAGCACGGTGTCGCGATCCAGCTGCTCCGGCACGCCGATGTAGGAATGGGTCAGCGGGATGTACGCCGCTTCGTTGGCCTGTACCGCGAAGGAAAGCCCGACCAGTTGCGCCTGCTGCGCGTCGATGCCGGTGGTTTCGGTGTCGAAGGCGAACAGCTTGGCGTTCTTCAGCTTTTCCAGCCAGACGTCGAATCGCGCCTGGTCGAGGATGGTTTCGTAAGCGGCTTCAGCGGATGTTGCAGGCGCTTCGGCTTCTGGCGCGCTGAACAGATCGCCGGCCGGCGCAGGCTCGGCGGCAGCGCTCAGTTCCTGGCGCTTGGCATCGCGATCCAGGTCATTCAGCCAGCTCTTGAACTCCAGCAGGGTGTACAGCTCGTAAAGTTTGGCCGGGTCTTCCGGACCCATTTGCAGGTCGTCGAGGCCGATGTCCAGCGGCACGTCGACCTTGATGGTCGCCAGTTGATAGGAGAGGAAGGCCATCTCCTTGTGCTCTTCGAGCTTGGCCGGCAGGGTCTTGGCGCCACGGATCGGCAGGGTCGGCACGATGTCGAGTTGCGCGTACAGCTCGGTCAGACCGCCGTTGACGCCCACCAGCAGGCCGGAAGCGGTTTTCGGGCCGATGCCCGGAACGCCGGGAATGTTGTCGGAAGAATCGCCCATCAGGGCCAGATAATCGATGATCTGCTCCGGAGCGACGCCGAATTTCTCCTTCACGCCCTCCACGTCCATCGAACTACCGGACATGGTATTGACCAAGGTAATGTGGCCGTCGACCAGTTGCGCCATGTCCTTGTCGCCGGTGGAGATGATCACCGGACGGTCGGCGGCTGCGCTGCTGCGGGCCAGGGTGCCGATCACGTCATCGGCCTCGACGCCTTCGACGCACAGCAGCGGGAATCCGAGGGCGATCACGCTCTGGTGCAGCGGCTCGATCTGCACGCGCATGTCGTCAGGCATGCTCGGGCGGTTGGCCTTGTATTCGGCGTACATCTCATCGCGAAATGTCCCACCCTTGGCGTCGAACACCACGGCGAACGGGCTGTCCGGATACTGCTTGCGCAGGCTCTTGAGCATGTTCAGCACGCCTTTGACCGCACCGGTCGGCAGGCCTTTGGAGGTGGTCAGCGGTGGCAGCGCGTGAAAGGCGCGGTACAGGTAAGACGAACCGTCCACCAGGACGAGGGGGGCTTGGCTCATGAGTAGAATCAACCTTTTCGGCGGGCCCGGCGCTAGAATAGCGGGACCGTTGACGACAAAGGGACAAGGTTATCATGCGTACGTTAAATCGCTTGCTGCTGGTCAGTCTGATTGCTGTCTCACCGCTGGCCGCGATCGCGGCGGATGATGCGCCATCATCGGAGCCGGAAGTTACCATCAGCACGCATACGGAAGGCGACAAGGTCATTCAGGAATACAGCCGGAGTGGATTCGTGTACGCGATCAAGGTCACACCGAAGGGCGGCAAACCCTATTTCCTGGTGCGCGCCGATGGTACGGACGCGAACTACATCCGGTCCGACCAGCCGGATATGCTGATTCCGTCGTGGGAAATCTTTACCTGGAAGTAAGTTTCCTGACTTTTAATCGGCGCCGTTTGATGGCGGCGCCAGAACTGAGCAGTTTTTAACCATGTCTGTGTTCACCCCCCTGGCTCGGCCCGAGCTGGAAACCTTTCTCGCCCCTTACGGGCTCGGCCGTCTGCTCGATTTCCAGGGGATCGCCGCCGGCAGCGAAAACACCAACTTCTTCATCAGCATGGAACAGGGCGAGTTCGTCCTGACCCTGGTCGAACGTGGCCCGGTGCAGGAAATGCCGTTCTTCATCGATCTGCTCGACGTGCTGCACGAAGCCGATCTGCCGGTGCCTTACGCGCTGCGCACCACCGACGGCGTGGCCCTGCGCGAGCTGAAAGGCAAACCGGCGCTGCTGCAACCGCGCCTGGCCGGCAAGCACATCAAGCAGGCCAATGCCCAGCATTGCGCGCAGGTCGGTGACTTGCAGGCGCATCTGCACCTGGCGACCCAGGGCGACAACATGATCAAGCGCAAGACCGATCGTGGCCTGGACTGGATGCTGGAAGAGGGCACGCAGTTCCTTTCGCACCTGAGCGAGCAGCCGCGCGCGTTGCTGCAAAAGTCTCTGGATGAAATCACCCAACAGAAAGAGAAAATTCTCGCGCTGCCTCGGGCAAACATTCACGCCGACCTGTTTCGCGACAACGCGATGTTCGAAGGCACGCACCTGACCGGGCTGATCGACTTCTACAACGCCTGCTCCGGGCCGATGCTCTATGACGTGGCGATTGCCCTGAACGACTGGTGTTCCGATGACGAAGGCCTGATCGACGGCCCGCGTGCGCGGGCGTTCCTCGGTGCCTACGCGGCATTGCGACCTTTCACGGCGGCCGAGGCCGAGCTGTGGCCGACCATGCTGCGAGTGGCGTGTGTGCGGTTCTGGCTGTCGCGGTTGATCGCGGCGGAATCGTTCGCCGGGCAGGACGTGCTGATTCACGATCCGAAAGAGTTCGAGCAGCGGCTGGCGCAGCGTCAGCAGGTCAGTACACCGCTACCTTTCGCCCTGTAAAAAAACCGCAGCCTGTACAGGCTGCGGTTTTTTTGTATCAGAGCGATTCCAGGCAACCCGCCAGATCATTCCCCAGCTTCTCCAGCACTTGCTCATAACCCTGAGCCGTCGCTGGCGTGTATCCGCCCAGCGCATCCAACTCCGCCAGCTTCACCGGCAGGCCCGCCACCAAGGTCTCGGCCAAACGTGGACGCAGCGGCGGCTCACTGAACACGCACGTCTTGCCGACTTCCTGCAAACGCGTACGCATCGCCGCCACATGCTGGGCCCCCGGCTGCACTTCCGCCGCAACGCTGAACACGCCGGCGTGTTTCAAACCGTAGGCCTCTTCGAAGTAGTCGAAGGCTTCGTGGAAGACGAAGTAGGGTTTGCCTTCAACACTGGCCAGGCGTTTCTTCAAACGCTGATCCAGTGCATCCAGACGCTCATCGAACGCCTTGGCATTGCTCTGATAGCGCTCGGCATTGGCCGGGTCGGCGGCACTCAGGTCAGCGGCCATTTTGTCGGCAATAACCCGCGCGTTCACCGGCGATAGCCACAAATGCGCATCGAGACTGCCCGGGCGATGGTCGTGGTCATGTTCGTCGGCTTCTTCAGCGTGGGAATGGTTGTCCGCAGCGAAGCGGCGCAGCTTCATGCCCGGCAAGTCCTGCACGGCGACGCTCGGCAGCGTACGACCATTCAGCACGCGTGGCAGGAAACCTTCCATGTCCGGGCCGATCCAGTACAGCAGGTCCACCGATTGCACCTTGCGCACGTCGGACGGTCGCAATGCGTAGTTATGCGGCGAAGCGCCCGGTGGCAGCAGCACTTCCGGAATCGCCACGCCGTCCTGCACCGCGGCGGCAATCAGTTGCAGGGGCTTGATGCTGGTGAGAACTCTGACCTCGGCCTGAGCCGGACCGATCAGCAGAAAACCGGTGATGAATACGACAAAAACAGAAAAAAGTCGGGACACGATGACCACTCAATGAGGCGAGAACGGGTAACATAATAACGTCTCTAACCAAACTCGTCGCCGCTCATGCCTATTACACCGATTGCCAGCCGTCCCCACGACCACTCGCACTGCGTTCACAGCGCGCTGTCCGAGGCCGATGCCCTGTGTGCACAGAAAGGCCTGCGCCTGACCGCGTTGCGCCGGCGGGTACTGGAACTGGTCTGGCAGAGCCACAAGCCGCTGGGCGCCTACGACATTCTGGCGGTGCTCAGCGAGCAGGACGGCCGCCGCGCCGCGCCGCCGACCGTATACCGGGCGCTGGATTTCCTGCTGGAAAACGGTCTGGTGCACCGCATTTCCTCGCTCAACGCCTTCGTTGGCTGTGTTCACCCGAAACATTCGCACCAGGGCCAGTTCCTGATTTGCCGCGAATGCCATGCCGCCATCGAACTTGAGCAAAAAACCATCAGCGATGCGATTGTCCACAGCGCCAAGGACGTCGGCTTCATCGTCGAGGCCCAGACCGTCGAAGTGGTTGGCCTCTGCTCCGGCTGCCGGGGGGCTTGATGAGCGATGCGCTGATCCGTCTGGAGCAGGTAGCGGTCCGGTTTGCCGGGCAGAACGTGCTGGACAACATTCACCTGAGCGTCGAACCGGGGCAGATCGTCACCCTGATCGGCCCCAACGGCGCCGGCAAAACCACGCTGGTCCGCGCCGTGCTCGGGCTGTTGAAACCCGACAGCGGCAGCGTCTGGCGCAAGCCGAAACTGCGCGTCGGCTACATGCCGCAAAAACTTCACGTCGATCCGACCTTGCCGCTGTCAGTGCTGCGCTTCCTGCGGCTGGTGCCGGGCGTCGATCGCCCGCGTGCGCTGGCGGCACTCAAGGAAGTCGGCGCCGAGCACGTCATCGACAGCCCGGTGCAAAGTGTTTCCGGCGGTGAAATGCAGCGCGTGCTGCTGGCCCGTGCCTTGTTGCGCGAGCCGGAACTGCTGGTGCTCGACGAGCCGGTGCAGGGCGTCGATGTCGCCGGGCAAGCCGAGCTGTACAGCCTGATCACCCGCCTGCGTGACCGTCATGGCTGCGGCGTGCTGATGGTGTCCCACGATCTGCATCTGGTCATGAGCACCACCGATCAGGTGGTGTGCCTCAACCGTCACGTCTGCTGCTCCGGGCATCCCGAGCAGGTCAGTGGCGATCCGGCCTTCGTCGAGCTGTTCGGCAACAACGCGCCGAGCCTGGCGATCTATCACCACCATCATGACCACGCCCACGACCTGCACGGTTCGGTGGTCAAAGGGCCTTTGACGGGCCAACCTCACGTTCACGGAGATAGCTGCAAGCATGGCTGATTTTCTGTTCTACGCCCTGCTTGCAGGTCTGGCGCTGGCGGTGGTCGCGGGGCCGCTGGGCTCGTTCGTGGTCTGGCGGCGCATGGCCTATTTTGGCGACACGCTGTCCCACGCCGCGCTGCTCGGCGTGGCGCTGGGCTTTCTGCTGGATGTCAGCCCGACCGTCGCGGTGACTGTGGGCTGCCTGCTGCTGGCAGTGCTGCTGGTGACCTTGCAACAGCGCCAGCCGCTGGCGTCCGACACACTGTTGGGCATTCTTGCACCGAGCACGCTCTCTCTCGGGCTGGTGGTACTAAGCTTCATGCATGAAGTGCGGATCGACCTGATGGCCTATCTGTTCGGCGACCTGCTGGCAATCAGCCCGACCGATCTGGCGTGGATCCTCGGCGGCAGCGCGGTGGTGCTGGTGTTGCTGGTGACGCTGTGGCGCCCGCTGCTGGCGATCACCGTGCACGAAGAGCTGGCCAGAGTCGAAGGTCTGCCGGTGGCCGGTTTGCGCATGGCGCTGATGCTGTTGATCGCAGTCGTGATCGCAGTGGCGATGAAAATCGTCGGTGTGTTGCTGATCACGTCGCTGTTGATCATCCCGGCGGCTGCGGCACAACGTCACGCCCGTTCGCCGGAGCAGATGGCACTGGGCGCGAGTGTGCTGGGCATGCTCGCCGTGTGTGGCGGGCTGGCGTTGTCGTGGTTCAAGGACACCCCGGCCGGCCCGTCAATCGTTGTGACGGCGGCCGCACTGTTTCTGCTGAGTTTTGTTCTGCCCCGTCGAGGGGTGTAGACTTGCTCGTTTTTTGCGCAAATAGAGAGTCGCAGGAATGAAGCCGTTCGCCTCCCGTTATCTGCTCCTTGTGGCCTTTTCAGTGCTGCTGGGCGCCTGCCAAAGCACGCCACCGGTGGCCGAAGTCCCCGATGCGCGGGCCACGGCCATCGCACAGCTGGAGCAAAGCCTGGCCAGCAGCGAACTGGCCACTGCCGAAGACCAATTGGCAGCCTTGCAGGCCGAAACCCCCAACGATCAATCCCTTGAGCAATACCAGCGCCAGTTGGCCGAGGCCTATCTGCGCCGCAGCCAGATCGTCCTGCAAAAGGGCGATGTGAATGCGGCCGCGACCGCGTTGGCCCGTGCCCGCGTGCTGATGCCCAAGGCCCCGGCACTGACCGGTGGCGTCAATGGCGCGATCACCGAAGCGCGCAAGGCCGAGCTGGAGAAAGCCGAAGCAGCGCTGCAGGCCGCTGAAGCCAAGCCGAAAGCCAAGGTGATCGATCCGACTGCCGAAAGCACCACGGTTGCGCTGAATATCACTGATAGCCGCAAACTTCGCCGCCAACTGGATGCGATCGCCGCCGATGTGGTGAATTATGACTGTGCGGTGAGCATTCAGGCTCCGCGCACCAATGATTACCCGTGGCTGGCGACGTTGATCACCAAGCGCGTTAAGAAGCTCGATCCGGATTTCGATCTGCAAATCAAGAAGCAGATCCTACGCAGCGTTCCCGCTCAAGTGGTTTTGAGTCCTCGTAAACCATAAAAAATCGCGAGCAGGCTCGCTCCCACAGGTACAACATGATTCCTGTGGGAGCGGGCTTGCTCGCGAAGGCGTCCTTTCAGTCAACCAGCAACCTTAAGCTGGAATGGCCTTGGCCTTAGGCTCCCGATCCCAGACCCGATGCTGCCCGATCGCCGCAAAGAACGGCTGGGTCAACGCCTGCACATCCTTGCCTTCGATCAACCCCGCATCCGCCTCCAGTTTCAGCACATCCAGCAACTGTTTGGCCTCGCCATGCAGCGCAATCGCCTTCAAGTGCTTGTACGCCTCCAGCAGGTAATGCAACGCCACGCCGTCACCGCTCAACGTTTTGACCGACGCCGCGCCACCCGGCACGAACACCGCATCGAACGCCACAGAAGGCAAACCTTCCATCGACGCATCCACCGCCAGGCTTTTGCCATCGGCGGTTTTCACCGGCGCCGAGGTCGGGCCGAGCAGTTTGGCGTGCGCACCTTCTGCCGCCAGCGCCTGCTTCATCGCATCAATCGCCGCACCATCGACGCCGTTGGCCGCCAGGATCGCGACTTTTCGGGTCTTGATGTTCTCCGGCAGCAGGTTGGCCTGACTCAGCGCCGGCGAGCGATCCAGTGATGTTTTCGGCACGTCCACGGTGCCTTTGCCTGGCGCTGGCAGACCCAGGTTGGCCGCCACGCGTTTGGCCAGGTCCAGATCGATGTTGGCGAGAATCTCGTTCACTTCCCGCGCCCGGATGAACTCACGCTCGACCTTGCCCAGTTCGAAACTGTAGGCGGCGATGATGTGCTCCTTTTCGTGCGGGCTCATGCTGTTGAAGAACAGCCGCGCCTGGGAGAAGTGGTCGCTGAACGACTCGCTGCGCTGACGGATCTTGTTGGCGTCGATACGTTCCGGGTAGCTCTCGAAGCCGCCGTCCTGCGCGGCCGGTGGCGTCTCTTTCGGCCAACCGCCATCGATGGAATTGGGTTCATACGAGGCACGGCCCTTGTCGATCACTGTACGGTGCTGGGCATCGCGCTGGCCATTGTGGAACGGTGCTACCGGGCGGTTGATCGGCAGCTCATGAAAGTTCGGCCCGCCGAGTCGGCTGATCTGCGTGTCGGTGTAAGAAAACAGCCGACCTTGCAGCAGCGGGTCATTGGAGAAGTCGATCCCCGGCACGATATGGCCGGGGCAGAACGCGACCTGCTCGGTTTCGGCGAAGAAGTTGTCCGGGTTGCGGTTGAGGGTCATCTTGCCCAGCGGCGTGATCGGAACGATTTCTTCGGGAATCAGTTTGGTCGGGTCGAGGACGTCGAAATCGAAGTCGTGCTCGTTTTCCTCTTCGATGACCTGAACGCCGAGTTCCCATTCCGGGTAGTCACCCATTTCGATGGCTTCCCAGAGATCGCGCCGATGGTAGTCGGTGTCTTTACCCGCGAGTTTTTGCGCCTCGTCCCATACCAGCGAACAAGTGCCGGCAGTAGGGCGCCAGTGGAATTTGACGAAGCGCGATTTGCCCTCGGCATTGATCAGCCGGAAGGTGTGCACGCCGAAGCCCTGCATGCTGCGCAGGCTTTTCGGGATGGCCCGGTCGGACATGGCCCAGATCACCATGTGCGCCGATTCCGGCACCAAGGACACGAAGTCCCAGAAGGTGTCGTGGGCCGAGCCGCCGGTAGGGATCTCGTTATGCGGTTCGGGTTTCACCGCGTGGACGAAGTCAGGAAACTTGATCGCGTCCTGAATGAAGAACACCGGCATGTTGTTGCCGACCAGATCGAAGTTGCCTTCTTCGGTGAAGAACTTCACAGCAAAACCGCGCACGTCACGGACGGTGTCGCCGGAGCCGCGCGGCCCCTGGACCGTGGAAAAGCGCACGAACACCGGAGTTTTCTTCCCCGGATCCTGCAGGAAACCGGCCTTGGTCAGCGCCGCATGGTTCTCGTAGCTTTGAAAGAATCCATGGGCGCCGGTGCCGCGGGCGTGAACGATGCGCTCGGGAATCCGTTCATGGTCAAAGTGCGTGATCTTCTCACGCATGATGAAGTCTTCCAGCAGCGACGGCCCGCGAGCCCCGGCCTTGAGGGTGTTCTGGTTATCAGCAATTTTCACGCCCTGGTTGGTGCGCAGGGCCTGACCGGTAGCGTCGGAGCGAAACTTTTCCAGGCTGTCGAGTTTGGCGTTGGTATTGGCGCGATCCGGGGTATCGGTGCCGGCCAGTTGGCTTTTGTCATCGGCAGGTTTCTTGGTACTCATCAGTCATGAACTCCTGTTTGTCCCGGGATTGCTCCGGGACGCTTGAGTGTTTCCCAGGCACGGCACCCAGGGTTTTCAAGTCGCTTAAGTAGTGACTAACGAGGGTTTCGGGCGTTCCTTTTTTATGACCTTTGATCCTGTTATTGCCAAATCGAAGGTTATTTGCGAAATAAATGCTAAGAACCTCTATACGGACAGGCTAAAATGCGCGCCCGGCTAACCGCTGATCCTTTTCCAACGCGCCCCACAAGGTTCGCTACGTGATCGAGTTTCAAAACGTCCATAAGACTTACCGCGTCGCCGGTAAGGACATCACCGCGCTGCACCCGACCAGCTTCTCCATCGAGAACGGTCAGGTGTTCGGCCTGATTGGCCATTCCGGCGCGGGAAAAAGTACCCTGCTGCGTCTGATCAATCGCCTGGAGCAATCCAGTGGCGGCAAGATCATCGTCGACGGCGAAGAAGTCACCGCGCTGGACGCCAACGGCCTGCGCCGTTTCCGTCAGCAGGTCGGGATGATCTTCCAGCACTTCAACCTGTTGGCGTCCAAGACCGTGGCCGACAACGTCGCGCTGCCGCTGACCCTGGCCGGTGAACTGTCCCGCGCCGAGATCGACCAGCGTGTGGCCGAGTTGCTGGCGCGGGTCGGTCTGTCCGATCACGCCAAAAAGTACCCGGCGCAGCTGTCCGGCGGTCAGAAGCAGCGTGTCGGCATCGCCCGCGCCCTGGCGACCAAACCGAAGATCCTGCTGTGCGACGAAGCCACCAGCGCCCTCGACCCGCAGACCACGGCGTCGGTCCTGCAACTGCTGGCCGAGATCAACCGCGAGCTGAAGCTGACCATCGTCCTGATCACCCACGAGATGGATGTGATCCGCCGCGTGTGCGATCAGGTCGGCGTGATGGATGCCGGTGTGATTGTCGAGCAAGGTTCGGTAGCCGATGTGTTCCTGCATCCGAAACACCCGACCACCAAGCGCTTTGTTCAGGAAAGCGAGCAGATCGACGAAAGCGAGCAGCGCGATGACTTCGCTCACGTGCCGGGCCGCATCGTGCGTCTGACCTTCCAGGGCGAAGCGACCTACGCGCCGTTGCTCGGTACCGTCGCCCGGGAAACCGGTGTGGACTACAGCATCCTGGCCGGTCGTATCGACCGCATCAAAGACATTCCTTACGGGCAATTGACCCTCGCCGTCACCGGTGGCGACATGGAAGCGGCGTTCGCCCGCTTCACCGCCGCTGACGTTCATATGGAGGTGTTGCGCTAATGGAAGACCTGATGAGTTTCTTCACCAATATCGACTGGTACGAAATCTGGCTCGCAACCGGCGACACCATGATGATGCTCGGCGGTTCGCTGCTGTTCACCGTGCTGCTCGGCCTGCCGCTGGGCGTGCTGTTGTTCCTGTGCAGCCCACGCCAGTTGCTCGAAGCCAAAGGCGTGTACGCCTTGCTGTCGCTGGTGGTGAACATCCTGCGTTCGCTGCCGTTCATTATTCTGTTGATCGTGATGATCCCGTTCACCGTGCTGATCACCGGCACCTCGCTGGGCGTGGCCGGTGCGATTCCACCGCTGGTGGTAGGTGCAACGCCGTTCTTCGCGCGGCTGGTGGAAACCGCCCTGCGTGAAGTCGATCGCGGCATCATCGAAGCGACCCAGTCGATGGGCGCGACCACTCGCCAGATCATCATGAACGCTTTGCTGCCGGAGGCCCGTCCAGGCATCTTCGCAGCGATTACGGTGACGGCGATTACACTGGTTTCCTACACGGCGATGGCCGGGGTGGTCGGTGCCGGTGGCCTGGGTGACCTGGCGATCCGTTTCGGTTACCAGCGGTTCCAGACCGACGTGATGATCGTTACCGTGGTGTTGCTGCTGATTCTGGTGCAAGTGCTGCAAATGGTCGGCGACCGACTGGTCGTGCACTTCTCGCGCAAATAACCGGTTTTGTAATGACATGAGCCGGCCATTCGCTGGCAGGCGCCAGACGGGCGCCGTAAAAAGGAGTTAGCTGAATGAAAAAACTGATCGTTGCCCTGGCTGCCGTTGCAGCGTTCTCGGCCCACGCCGACGAAACCCTGACCGTTGCTGCCACTCCGGTACCGCACGCGGAAATCCTCGAATTCGTGAAGCCGGCTCTGGCCAAAGAAGGCGTGGATCTGAAGGTCAAGGTCTTCACCGACTACGTACAGCCGAACGTCCAGGTGGCCGAGAAGCGTCTGGACGCCAACTTCTTCCAGCACCAGCCGTACCTCGATGAGTTCAACAAGGCCAAGGGCACCAGCCTGGTGTCCGTGACCGGCGTGCACCTGGAACCGCTGGGCGCCTACTCCAGCAAGTTCAAGAAAATCGAAGAGCTGCCAAGCGGCGCCAACGTGGTGATCCCGAACGACGCCACCAACGGCGGCCGTGCGCTGTTGTTGCTGGCCAAGGCCGGCGTGATCACCTTGAAGGATCCGACCAACATCCTGTCGACCGTCAAGGACATCGCCCAGAACCCGAAAGACCTGAAAATCCGTGAACTGGAAGCCGCGACCATCCCGCGCGTGCTGACCCAGGTCGATCTGGCGCTGATCAACACCAACTACGCGCTGGAAGCCAAGCTCGATCCATCCAAGGACGCGCTGGTCATCGAAGGCAGCGACTCGCCTTACGTGAACATCCTGGTGTCCCGCGCGGACAACAAGGACAGCGATGCCATGAAGAAACTGGCCGCTGCGCTGCACAGCCCGGAAGTGAAGAAATTCATCACCGAGAAGTACAAAGGCGCGGTGCTGCCGGCGTTCTGATTCGGACGCCGCAACGAAAAAGGGGACGCCATTGGCGTCCCCTTTTTTTGTGCCCAAAACACAGCCCCTGTGGGTGCGGGCTTGCCCGCGAAAGCGGTGGGTCAGATAAACATAGGTCGACTGACACACCGCATTCGCGAGCAAGCCCGCTTCCATATTGGAACAGTGCTGTTCTTACTTGCGGTTGAGCATAATCGGGAGTTGCGCCACCAGCTTGGCATTATTCAACGGCGCCCGAATAAACCCGCGCTGTGTCCCGTCCGGCCCGATCACCGCCAGGTTGCCGCTGTGATCCACCGTGTAATTCGGCTTGCTGGTGTCCGCCGGAATGAACGGAATGCTCACCGCGTTCGCCATCTTCTGCAGCTCGTCGATGGACTTTGGTGTCAGGCCGATGAACTGTGGATCGAAGTAGCCCAGGTACTGTTTCAACTGCGCAGGGTTATCGCGGTTCGGGTCGACGCTGACCAGCACGATCTGCAACTTGTCCACGGCATCCTTCGGCAGTTCGCTCTTGATCTGGCGCAGCTGGGCGAGGGTGGTCGGGCAGATGTCCGGGCAGAAGGTATAGCCGAAGAACAGCAGGCTCCACTTGCCCTTGAGCTCGTTGATCGTAACCGGTTGGCCGTCCTGATTGGTCATCGTCACGTCCGGCAGGTTGCGGCTCTGCGGCAGCAGGATGATGCCGGCGTCGATCAGTGCGGTCGGGTCGCCCTGGCCCTTGCCGCTCAGCACTTTGTTGACGGTCAGGCCGAGGATCAGCGCGATCACGGCGACGAGGATGAAGACGGTTTTCTGTGTTCGAGTCATAGGTTCAACAGTAAGTAGTGGTCTACGAGCAGGGCGATGAACAGCAGAAACAAGTACCAGATAGAGTACTTGAAGGTGTTGATCGCCGCGTGCGGCCGGGTGCCACGGTACAGCACCACGGCCCATTGCAGAAACCTGGCGCCCAGCCCGAGCGCGCAGATCAGGTACAGCAGGCCGCTCATGTGGATCACGTACGGCAACAGGCTGACCGCCAGCAGGGCGAAGGTGTACAGCAGAATGTGCACCTTGGTGTAGTGCTCGCCATGGGTGACCGGCAGCATCGGAATGTCGGCCTTGGCGTATTCCTCTTTGCGATGGATGGCCAGCGCCCAGAAGTGCGGCGGGGTCCAGGCGAAGATGATCAGCACCAGCAGCAGCGGTTCGGCGCTGACGTGGCCGGTGGCGGCGGTCCAGCCGAGCAGTGGTGGCGCGGCGCCGGCGAGGCCACCGATGACGATGTTCTGCGGCGTCGCGCGTTTGAGGAAACCGGTGTAGATCACCGCGTAGCCGAGCAGCGAGGCCAGGGTCAGCCAGGCAGTCAGCGGGTTGGTGAAAGTCAGCAGCAAGGCCTGGCCGAGCAGCGCCAGCACCAGCGCAAAGGTCAGTGCCGCCGTGGGCGAAACCCGGCCCTCCGCCAGCGGCCGTTTATGGGTGCGGGCCATGACCGCATCGATGCGCCGGTCCACCACGTGATTGACCGCCGCCGCGCCACCGGCACACAACGCGATCCCCAGGTTGCCGAACACCAGCACCGTCCACGGCACCCCGGCGCGGGTCGCGAGGAACATGCCGACCAGCGAGGTGATCAGCATCAGCACCACGACTTTCGGTTTGGTCAGCTCCAGGTAATCACGCCACAGCGCCTGCGCCGGACGTTCGCCGATCAGAATCGCCATGGCGTCTCTCCTTTAATAGTGATGGGCGCCGCCGAGTGTTTACGCGGGCTCAGGCGCCAGCGCGCGATCATCGGCTGCTTGACCCGAACCAGACTGGTCCGCGCGTGATAGTTGACCAGCACCATCGTCAGCAGCAGCGCTGCACCGCCGGCGTTATGCGCCACGGCCACCGGCAGCGGCAGATGGAACAGCACGTTGCTGATGCCGAGGGTGATCTGCGCGCCGAGGGCGATCAGCACCAGCCCGGCCAGTCGTGTCATGCCCACCACTTTCAGTTGCCAGGCCAGACCGAGCAGGACGACCGTCACCAGCAGCGCGCCGATGCGGTGGGTCAGGTGAATCGCCGTGCGTGCATCGCTGTCGAGTTGCCCGCCCAGGTAATTGGGGCCGATGTGTTGGGTCAGGTGAAAGCCGTTGGCGAAATCCGCCGGCGGCAGCCATTGGCCGTGGCAGGTCGGGAAGTCGATGCAGGCCACCGCCGCGTAGTTGGAACTGACCCAGCCGCCGAGGGCAATCTGGCCGATCACCAACAGCAATCCGGCAGTCGCCCAATATTGCAGACGCTTGGGCACGGTCAGCGCCGGCAGCACGCCGGACAGTCGCAACGTCAGCAGAAACAGCAGGCTCAGGGTCGCGAAGCCACCGAGCAAATGCCCGGTCACCACTTGCGGCCAGAGTTTGAGCGTCACCGTCCACATGCCGAACGCTGCCTGGGCGAACACCACCGCCAGCAGAAACAGCGGCAGTTTCAGCGGTTGCCCGGGATGACGACGATTGACCCACGCGCGCCCGGCCAACACCGAGATCAGCAGGCCGAGGGTGCCGGCGAAGTAGCGGTGGATCATCTCGTTCCAGCCTTTGTGCGCCTCCACTGGCGAGTCGGGGTAATGCAGTTCGGCATGGGCCAGCTGGGCTTCGCTTTTCGGCACGCTGATGAATCCGTAGCAGCCCGGCCAGTCCGGACAGCCGAGGCCGGCATGGGTCAGGCGGGTGTAGGCGCCGAGCAGCACGACGATCAGTGCCAGCAGGGTGGCAAACAGCGCGAGGCGAAATCCAGGTTTGGCCATGACGATGCCCTTATCCGATGTTCGACAGTTTCAGCAGGTGGCGCAGGTCGTTGAGCAGATCCTTGCCCTTGACGCTCGGGTCGTAACGCAGCACGAGGTTGCCGTGGGGGTCGATGATCCACAGCTGCGGTGTGGCCTTGTCGCCCGTGGCCTTGCTGAAGGTGGCTGCGTCCAGCGGGTAGCGTTGCAGCTGCGGATATTCGCGGGTCAGCTTGGCTTCGTAGTCGGCAGCCAACGGTTGTGCAGCGGCCAGGGCGTGGCTGGCGCGCCCGGCTTCGCGGCCCAGGCCGATCTGGATCTGCCGCGCCAGGTACACCAGTTGCTGGCAGTCCACCGCGCAATCCTTCGGTGCGGTAACCAGCATCTGCCAGCGCGTTTCGTCAGCCTGGATGCCAAGGTCGGCGCGGGTCTGGCCGTTGCCGATCAGTTCGCCGTGGTAGCTGCGACCTTCCGGCACCCAGAACTGCAACTTGTACATGCCGGTGGCGAGGATCATCGGACCGACCACGCCGAGCACGATCAGCAGCAGCTGGATGCGTCCGCGACGGCGACTGGCCGGGACTTTCGTTTCAGACATGCTGGGTGGATTCATGGCCGCTCCCATGGTGTTTCTCCTTTGCGTTGTGCCAGCCGAGATAGAGGTAGAGACCGAGCAGGGCGGTGGCCATGGCGAACCACTGCACGGCGTAACCGAGGTGTTTTTCCGGGCCCATCGCGACCACCGGCCAGTCGGCCTGATAGCTGGCGGGGCCGGGTTCGGCGCGTAATTCGTAGGCGAAGCCGTCGCGTTCGAGGGTTTTCCACAACTTCGCGGGGTCGATGGCGGTGACGGTTTGCGGCCAGGTGCTGCTGACCGGATCGGCATGCAGCTGGAAGGTGGCGCCGGGGGCGACATACACCCAGGCATCGACATTCACGGCATCGGTCGGGGTGTTGAATTGCGGTGCCGTGCGCCGGTCCGGCCACGGCAGCCAGCCGCGATTGACCAGCAGCCACTGGCCGCTGCGCTGATCCTGAAACGGTTGCAGCAATTCGACACCGACCTTGCCGTTGCGCTGACGGTTGTCCAGCAACAGGCTGTGGGCGGCATCGAACTGGCCGTGCAGATGCACCCGGCGAAAGGCCGGATCGGCGCTGTGCAGCAACTCGGTGCTGGCCATCGGTTCGGCGGCGCGGCGTTCGGCGTAGCTGGCGAGCAGGGCGGTTTTCTCCGCGCCCCGGCCCAGTTGCCAGAAGCCCAGCGAAATCAGCAACGGCAGCAGCAGGCCGACCACCAGTGTCGGCACCACGCCCGGCCGGAAGCGCTTCATGGTCGCGCCAGAAAATCAGTCAGTGCGATCGCTATACTCAACTGCATCGCTTGTTCCCCCGGAGTTCTTCCCATGCTCAAAGCAGCCATCGTCCTGATGCTGATTGCCACGGTGGTCAGCCTGTTCAGCGGCCTGTTTTTCCTGGTCAAGGACGACAGCAGCTCGAATCGGCTGGTGATCGCCTTGAGTGTTCGGGTGACGTTGGCCGCTGTCACCGTCGGCCTGATCGCCTGGGGTTTCTACAGCGGCCAACTGGTGTCGCACGCGCCTTGGTAGCTCTGTTCCTCAGAGCACGTAAACGAAGATGAACAAGCCGATCCACACCACATCGACGAAGTGCCAATACCAGCTTGCCGCTTCAAAACCGAACTGATGTTCGTTGTCGAAGTGGCCCTTCATGATGCGCATCAGCATCACGAACAGAATGATCGTGCCGATGGTCACGTGGGCGCCGTGGAAACCGGTGAGCATGAAGAACGTCGCGCCGTAGATGCCCGAGCCGAGGGTCAGCCCCAGTTCGTGGTAGGCGTGGATATATTCTTCGGCCTGGAAACCGAGGAACGCGCAGCCCAGCAGCACGGTGATCGCCAGCCACAGTTTCAGCGCGCCGCGATGACCTTTCTTCAGCGCGTGGTGGGCGATGGTGATGGTCACGCTGGAACTCACCAGCAGGATGGTGTTGATCAGCGGCAGGCCCCAGGGGCTGATGACTTCCTTGGGCGGCGGGAACAGTTTCGGATCCGGCGTGTGCAGCAGCGGCCAGGTGAACTGGAAATTCGGCCAGAGCATGTGGGCGATGCCTTTGGTGCCTTCGCCACCCAGCGCCGGGCCGGAAATGTGTCGCACGTAGAACAGCGCGCCGAAGAAGGCGATGAAGAACATCACCTCGGAGAAGATGAACCAGCTCATGCCCCAGCGGAACGAGCGGTCCAGCTGCGGGCTGTACAACCCCGCGCGGCTTTCCTTGATCACCGTGCCGAACCAGCCGAACAGCATGTACGCCAGCAACAGGCCGCCGACGAAAAAGATCAGCGGGCCGTGGGATTCCGGACGCGCTGCCTTCAGATCGTTGAACCAGGTCGCCAGGCCGTACACGGTGACGAACATCCCCACCGTGGCGACGATCGGCCACTTGCTCTGGGCCGGGACGTAATAGTGCTCATGAGTTGCCATTTATTGTTCTCCTTATCGGGCACGCTTAACCGCCAGTGTTTGCAGCCACCGGAGGATGTCGGGCGGTGATATCGAACAGCGTGTAGGACAGCGTCAGGTGCTTCACGTCCTTGGGCATGTCGCGGTCAACGATGAAACGCACCGGCATCTCGATCTGCTGACCGGGCTGCAGCACCTGCTGGGTAAAACAAAAGCATTCGGTCTTGTGGAAATACGCCGCCGCATTGCTCGGCGCGATGCTCGGTACGGCTTGCGCGCTCATCGGTTTGTCGGTGGGGTTGCGCGCAATGAAGATCATCTCGTTCACCGCGCCGGGGTTGGCCGTCAGTTCGTCATGCTTGGGGTAGAAATCCCATGGCATGTCGGCGGTGTTGGTCGACAGAAACTGCACCCGCACCTGCCGCGAGGCATCGACGGTCTGCTCGCCCTCGTACTGCCCGGCGGTCTTGCCGTTGATGCCGAACGCCTTGCACATCACGTCGTAGATCGGCACCAGGGCAAAGCCGAAGACGAACATCGCCACCACCACGCCGAGCAGTCGGGTGACCAGCTTCTTCATCGAAATCGAGTCAGCCATGGTGGCGGCCCTCAACGGCTACAGGGTTCATTTCACTTCCGGCGGCGTGGTGAAGGTGTGATACGGCGCCGGAGACGGCACGCTCCATTCCAGACCTTCGGCGCCATCCCACGGTTTGGCCGGAGCCGGTTCGCCGCCACGGATGGTCTTGATCACGATGAACAGGAAGAAGATCTGCGTGGCGCCGAACATGAACGCGCCGATCGACGAGACCATGTTGAAGTCGGCGAACTGCAGGTTGTAGTCCGGAATCCGCCGGGGCATGCCCGCCAGGCCCACGAAGTGCATCGGGAAGAACGTCAGGTTCATGCCGACGAAGGACAGCCAGAAGTGCAGCTTGCCCAGGGTTTCGTCGTACATGTGGCCGGTCCATTTCGGCAGCCAGTAATAGGCCGACGCGAAGATCCCGAAGATCGCCCCCGGCACCAGTACGTAGTGGAAATGCGCGACCACGAAGTAGGTGTCCTGGTACTGGAAGTCGGCCGGGGCGATGGCCAGCATCAGCCCGGAGAAACCGCCGATGGAGAACAGAATCACGAACGCCACGGCAAACAGCATCGGCGTCTCGAAGGTCATCGAGCCTTGCCACATGGTGCTGGCCCAGTTGAACACTTTCACCCCGGTCGGCACCGCGATCAGCATCGTCGCGTACATGAAGAACAACTCGCCCACCAGCGGGATGCCCACCACGAACATGTGGTGCGCCCAGACGATGAACGACAGGAACGCGATGCTCGCCGTGGCGTAGACCATCGAGGTGTAGCCGAACAGCGGCTTGCGCGAGAAGGTCGGAATGATCTGGCTGACGGCACCGAAGGCCGGCAGGATCATGATGTACACCTCGGGGTGGCCGAAGAACCAGAACACATGCTGGAACAGCACCGGGTCACCGCCACCGGCAGCACTGAAGAAGCTGGTGCCGAAGTGGATGTCCATCAGCATCATCGTCACGCACCCCGCCAGCACCGGCATCACCGCGATCAGCAGGAACGCGGTGATCAGCCAGGTCCAGACGAACAGCGGCATTTTCATCAGGGTCATGCCGGGGGCGCGCAGGTTGAGGATGGTGGCGATCACGTTGATCGCGCCCATGATCGAACTGATCCCCATCAGGTGGATGGCGAAGATAAAGAACGTCACGCTTTCCGGCGCATAGGTGGTGGACAGCGGTGCGTAGAACGTCCAGCCGAAGTTCGGCCCGCCACCGGCGGTGAACAGGGTCGAGACCAGCAGCAGGAACGCCGCCGGCAGCAGCCAGAAGCTGAAGTTGTTCATCCGCGGCAGGGCCATGTCCGGCGCGCCGACCATCAATGGGATCATCCAGTTGGCGAGGCCGACGAACGCTGGCATCACCGCCCCGAATACCATCACCAGCCCGTGCATGGTGGTCATCTGGTTGAAGAATTCCGGCTGCACGATCTGCAGGCCGGGCTGGAACAGCTCGGCGCGGATCACCATGGCGAACGAGCCGCCGAGCAGGAACATGCAGAACGCAAACCACAGGTACAGCGTGCCGATGTCCTTGTGGTTGGTGGTCAGCACCCAGCGCATCAGGCCTTTGGCGGGGCCGTGGGCGTGGTCGTGGTCGGCATGACCGTGGTCATCGATGACAGCGCTCATGGCCGGTCTCCTTCAAGTGAGTGGACTGGGCAGGCCGGGACGCAGGGCCCCGACCGGTTCACGAAGTACGCAATAGACCGGCTCATTTGCTTTCCGCCTGTTTCAGCTCCAGCACTTCTTTTGGCGTGACCATGTCGCCCTTGTTGTTGCCCCAGGCGTTACGTTCGTAGGTCACGACCGCTGCGATATCGACTTCCGACAGCTGCTTGCCGAACGCCGCCATGGCGGTGCCGGGCTTGCCGTGGAAGACAATGCTCAAGTGGCCTTCTTTCGGGCCGGTGGCGATTTTCGAGCCCTTGAGGGCCGGGAACATCGGCGGCAGGCCCTGGCCTTCGGCCTGGTGACAGGCGACGCAGGTGGTGTGGTAGATCTTGTCGCCACGTTCCTTGAGTTCGTCGAGGGTCCATTCCTTGCTGGTCAGCTCCTTGAGCTGCAACGCTTCGGCCTTGCGCTCGGCGAGCCATTTTTCGTAGTCGGCCTTCTCCTTGACGTCGACCACGATCGGCATGAAGCCGTGGTCCTTGCCGCACAGTTCGGCGCACTGGCCACGGTAGAGGCCGGGCTTGTCGATGCGGGTCCAGGCTTCGTTGACGAACCCGGGGATCGCATCGCGCTTGACCGCGAAGGCCGGCACCCACCAGGAGTGGATCACGTCGGCGGAGGTCACGAGGAAGCGCACCTTGGCCCCGGTCGGCAGTACCAGCGGCTTGTCGACCTCGAGCAGGTAGTGTTCGCCCTTGGCTTCCTTGTTGTGGATCTGCTCGGCGGGCGTGGCCAGGTTGCTGAAGAACTCGACGTCCTGGCCCAGGTATTTGTAGTGCCACTTCCACTGATAACCGGTGATCTGGATATCGATATCCGGCTCACTGGTGTCGTACATCTTGATCAGGGTCGCGGTCGCCGGAACGGCCATCGCCACCAGAATCAGCAGCGGGACGACGGTCCAGAGAATTTCGACGGTGGTGCTTTCGTGGAATTTTGCGGCGACCTGCCCGGTAGAACGGCGGTGCACCATCATCGACCAGAACATGGCGCCGAAGACGATGATCCCGATCACCACACAGATCCAGAAAATGGTCATGTGCAGGTCGAATACTGCGTGACTGATTTCAGTCGCTCCAGGCGCCATATTCACAGTCCAGGCAGCGTGCACCGGGCTGAAAATCGACCACAACAGGAGGCCCATCCAGACGTGTGGATGTCGCATCATTGCGGGTTCCCCTTATCGTTCTTGTTATCCCGCCGGCTTTCACCAGAGGCAAGGGAGCGGCTGCATCAGACTACGAACTTGAATCGCCGGGCCTTGCTGCGTGGGCAGTCGGGCGTCATCAGCTAACTCCATTCAATGGCGAGTATAGACAGCCACCGAGAAATGCAATGTGAGGACGTAAATCGAATGAAACAGCTGACGCTTGCGTTCCAGGGCACGAATGGAGAAGGATGCAGACGAGTGGTGGCAAACCGATATAACGCCGGTGCATCAAGGATGAAATAATTATGACAAATGCGTCTTAGCATTTTTCGTAAGCCAGCTAAGTTATGTCTTCCCTATTTCATTGCCTTGTTTCCTGGAGTTTTCATGAACACCGCCGCATTGCGCGAGCAAATACACATAGCCCGACAACACGAGATTGAAACCGGAAAGCTGACCCGTCAGCTCGAAGCCCAACTGCAACACCTGCACCCGGCGATCCAGTTGCCGGAAACCGACGCCAACGGCGTGCTGACGCGTTTTGTCGCCGCCTACATCGACGAAGTGCCAGACCTGCTGGATGCAGCCAATGAAGTCGCCAGGGAAGCGGGAATCGAATCGCAGATCAAACCGGTGCTGAAAATCGCCGAGCAGTACTTCCTCCAGCCGCCCGTGGGCCTGGACAGTCTGCTGGACGAAGCCTATCTGGCGCACCGTTTCGTCGAAGAGGTCAACGACCTGTACATCAAGCATTTCGGCCAGCCACTGATCCCCTTGGACATGACGGTCGCCAATCTGATTGCTCACCAGTTGATCGGTGAGAAATTTGCCAACCAACTCGACGAAGTGGTGCATCACGCGGTGGACAGCATGCTCGACGACGACAGCTTTGCGCTGGAGTCGGTGGAAGCCTACCGCGAGAAACTCAGCAGCCCGGACACCGGCGCGGCGTGGAAACGCTGGCCGTGCATGAGTCGCCGTCTGGGCGTGGGCCTGGAACTGGATCAGCCTGCGGCTTGATCTCGGCGCAAACGATTGGGGGAACAGATTGCTCTGTTCCCCCAAATGTTTTCAGCCCGCCGCTCCGATCCCAGTGGTGGTGCGGATCCGTCCCTCGAGCCGTCGCTTCAATCCACGCGACTCGATCAACAGTTTCGCCCCCTTGGCCGCATTCGCCCGGCCCCACTCTTCAAGCAGTTCCAGACACGAATGGTCGATGTAGCTCAGGTTGTTGAGTGGCACATGCACCGTCGTGCCCGGCGGAATGCTGCCCAGCACCTGAGTCAGTGCCGGCACCTTGAGGAACGTCGCGGCGCCCACCAGACGCAACTCCATTTCCCCTTCCTGCGGCAGATCGATCAGGCTGATTTTCAGGCGCGAGGCCTTGAACGCCAGTTTCAACAAAGTCAGGCCGAAACCGATCAATACGCCCGTCAACAGGTCGGTGAAGATGATCGCCAGCGCCGTGGCGGCGTAGGTGAACATCGGCATCCGCCCATAACGCCCCAGACCACGGAACGCCTTGAGATCCACCAGTTTGAAACCGGTGTAGACCAGAACGCCCGCCAGACTCGCCACCGGAATGCTCTGCAGTACACTCGACAGCAACAGCACGAACGCCAGCAGCCACAGGCCATGGAAAATCGTCGAGTAGCGCGTGGTGGCGCCGGCCTGGACGTTGGCCGAACTGCGTACGATCACCCCGGTCATCGGCAGCGCGCCGACCAGACCGCAAAGCATGTTGCCGACGCCTTGCGCCGACAGCTCACGGTCGAAGTCCGAACGCGCGCCACTGTGCATGCGATCCACTGCGGCGGCGGACAGCAGGGTTTCGGCGCTGGCGATGAAGGCGACAGCGAACGCGGCGATCAGCAGCGTCGGGTCAGCAAGGCTGAGCAGGTCCGCCGGTTTCAGCCAGTCGATGGCTTCGGCCAGATTCGCCGGCACTTCAACCCGCTTCACTTGCAGCGCCAGCAAAAGGCTGGCACCTGTCGCCAGCCCGACCCCGAGCAGCGCGCCGGGAATGAAACGCAGCGAATGCGGGCGGAATTTTTCCCACAGCCACATCACCGCGATGGTCGACAGCCCGAGCAGCCCGGCCTGCCAGCCAAAGGACGGCAAGGCCTGCGCCACTGCGCCGGGAAATGCCGTCAGATTGTCCAGACCAGAGGGTTTCGGTGACGCGTCAAGCATCACATGCACCTGTGAGAGCACGATCAGCACACCGATACCGGCAAGCATGCCGTACACCACCGCTGGCGCCGTGACCCGGAACCAGCATCCGAGCTTCAGGCGTCCCGCTACCAGTTGCAGGAAACCGGCGAGCAGCAGGATCGGCCCGAGCATTTCGATGCCATGCTGGCGTACCAGCTCGAACACCAGCACCGCCAGACCCGCCGCCGGCCCGCTGACCTGCAACGGCGACCCCGCCAGCCAGCCCACCACCAGACCGCCGATGATCCCGGTGATCAGGCCTTTGGCCGGCGGCAGCCCTGACGCAATGGCAATGCCCATGCACAGCGGCAACGCGACCAGAAACACAACCACCGAAGCGAGCAGCTCCCGTGGCAACACAGCTTTCAATTGAGCCGCACGCATGGCGATACTCCCGAAGTTTTCTTCAGGCGTGGCAAGGCCTGGCCGCTGAAACAGCGGCCGGCGTCAAACCACACGGATTTTAAGGAGGATTTAGAAGCGCGCTTTGGGCGTCGCCACCGGAATCGGATGGCTGCCGTCGAGCGGCAGGAAGCATCCCTGATCCGCGTCGTAAGCTTTGATTTCGCTGGTTTCGATGTTGTAGACCCAGCCATGGATGAACAGATGACCGTTCGCCATGCGCGAGGCTACCGAAGGATGGGTACGCAAGTGCTGCAGTTGGGCGATGACGTTTTCCTCGGTGAGGATCGGCATGCTTTCTTTTTCGTCGGCGCAGTTGCAGTTGTCATGCACCATGGTTTTCGCGACTTCGGCGTGGCGCAGCCAGGCTTTGACCGTCGGCATCTTTTCCAGGCTGTCCGGATTGAGTACCGCGCGCATGGCGCCGCAGTCGGAGTGGCCGCAAATGATGATGTGCTGCACGCCGAGGGCCAGTACCGCGTATTCGATGGCGGTGGAAACGCCGCCGTTCATCTGGCCGTAGGGTGGCACGACGTTGCCGACGTTACGGGTCACGAACAGATCGCCGGGCGAACTCTGGGTGATCAGTTCAGGAACGATGCGCGAGTCGGCGCAGGTGATGAACATGGCCCGTGGCGATTGGGCCGTGGCGAGTTTCTTGAAGAGTTCTTCCTGCTGCGGAAAGACCTCATGATGAAAATGCAAAAAGCCGTCAACGATACGCTTCAACGCTGCATCGGCGGATTCCGCCACAGGGGCGGCTTGCGCCGACGCAGCCAACGGCTGTTTATCCTTGTCACTCATGATTCATCCTCATTGGCGGATTCGGGGAGTCGTTCCCGTGTATTCCGGTGTGAAGCCAGTGGCTGTTTAGAACATCCGGGTCATCCCGACCCGTCAGTCACTCGATGAGCAAGGTAACTGCCGAAACTTAACTCAAACTGAATCAAGCGCTCTAGAACGTGTGTTCCAGGTCACAAAATGTGTGACCGGCGTAAACCGGGTCAAGCATTCCTTCCTCTCAACCATGGGCCAATTGTCGCTAAATCAGCGCCATCTGACGACCCGGCGGACAGAAGGCCGTGCAGTCGAGGTTGTAGCCTTCGCGGTGATTGAGCCCAAGACGTTTCAATGCTTTGGCGAAGCGCTGGGCGAGCAGGTCGGCAAACGGCCCCTCGCCGCGCATCCGGGCACCGAAACGGCTGTCGTACAGCTCGCCGCCACGGCTCTGGCGGATCAGGCTCAGCACATGCGCCGCACGCTGCGGGTAGTGCGCCTCGAGCCATTCCTCGAACAGCGGCGCCACCTCCATCGGCAGGCGCAGCATCATGTAGGCCGCGCTCTGGGCGCCGGCCGCGTGGGCCTCGGTCAGCAGGCTTTCGATTTCGCTGTCGTTGATCATCGGAATCATCGGCGAACACAACACGCCCACCGGAATCCCCGCCTCGCGCATCACCCGGATCGCCCGCAACCGGGCCTTGGGTGCGGCGGCGCGGGGTTCGAGGATGCGTTTGAGTTCGTCGTCCAGGGTGGTCAGGCTGATCATCACCGCCACCAGCCGCTGTTGTGCCAGTTCGGTGAGCAGGTCGAGGTCGCGCAGGATCAGCGAGCCCTTGGTGACGATCGTCACCGGATGCCGGTAGCGCAGCAGCACTTCGAGGGTCTGGCGGGTGATCCGGTGTTCGCGTTCGATCGGCTGATAGGGATCGGTGTTGGATCCGAGGTTGATCGGCGCACATTGATAGCCTTTTTTCCCCAGCTGCTCTTCCAGTAGCTGTGCGGCGTTGGTTTTGGCGATCAGTTTGGTTTCGAAATCCAGCCCCGGCGACATGTCCCAATAAGCGTGGCTGGGCCGTGCATAGCAATAAATGCAGCCGTGCTCGCAGCCGCGATAGGGGTTGATCGAACGGTCGAAGGGCAGGTCCGGCGAGGTGTTGCGGGTGATGATGGTCTTCGCGGTTTCGAAGCTGACTTCGGTGCCCTGAGTCAGTGGCACTTCCTGATACCAGCCGTCATCCTCGGCCACCGAACGACTCGGCGCGAAGCGGTTGTGCGGGTTGGTGGCGGTGCCGCGACCGCGCGGAGGAAGAGGGGTGGACATGGCAATGCCTCGATACTGTGTGCATATACAGTATCGAGGCGCTGTCGGTCTGACTAGTGCCGTTGGGCGAACAGTCAGTTGTGCTGTGTCACCTGGCCGAGGTCATCGTTCGAGGTTTGCTTCATATCGTCCTTGCGCAACTGGGTCACGTCAGCGGCCTTGACCGGCGCGCCCTTGTTGCCCCAACTGCCACGGATGAAGCTCACCACATCGGCCACTTCCTGATCCGACAGACGCCAGGCGAAGCCAGGCATGGTGAAGGTCGATGGCGCGGCGTGCGTCGCAGGTAGAGTGCCGCCCTTGAGCACGATGTGAATCAGCGAGGTCGGGTCGTCCGATTGCAGCACCGGATTGCCTGCCAGCGCCGGGAACACCCGGGTGTAGCCGTGGCCGTCCGTGCGGTGGCACGCCGCGCAGTTGTCGATGTACACCGACGCGCCACGCTGACTGTCATCACCGTTCCACAAGGCCTTGGCGGCTTTCTCGTCGTACTGGTGCGGCTGGTCGGCAGGATCATTGGCCGGCAGCGATTTCAGGTAACGGGCAATCGCGGTCAGGTCGGCGTCGGTCATGTACTGCATGCTGTGGGTGACCACGTCGCTCATGCCGCCGAACACGGCGCTGCGGTCGCTGCGACCGGTCTTGAGGAACTGCACCAGTTGCTCTTCGCTCCAACTGCCGAGACCGTCCTTGTGGTCACCGCGCAAACTTTTGGCGATCCAGCCCTCCAGCGGCGCGCTGCCTGACAGAAAACTGCTGCCTTCGGCCGCGCTCAGGGATTTTTCCTGCATGGTCAGGGCCCGTGGCGTATGGCAGGCGCCGCAATGTCCGAGGCCTTCCACCAGATACGCCCCACGGCTGACGACGGCATCGTCCGACGCGGGTTTGTAGTCCTCGACCTTTGGCGCGAACAGCCAGCGCCAGCCCATCAGCGGCCAGCGCATGCTCAATGGCCACGGGATGTCACTGGCCTTGTTCTCTTGCGCCACCGGTGCAACGCCATGCATGAAGTAGGCGTAGAGCGCCCGCATGTCGGTTTCGCTGACACGGGCGTAGGACGGGTACGGCATCGCCGGGTACAGGGTCGTGCCGTTTTTGGCCACACCATGCCGCACGGCCTGGTCGAAGTCCTCGAAACTGTAGTCACCGACACCGGTTTTATCCGGGGTGATGTTGGTCGAGTAGATCGTGCCGATCGGGGTTTCCATCGGCAGGCCACCGGCGAACGGCTTGCCATCCTTGGCCGTGTGGCAGGCCACGCAGTCGCCGGCACGGGCGAGGTATTCGCCTTGCTTGATCAAGGATTGATCAACTTCGGCGCCGTGAGCGGCCGTGCTGCCGAGCAGCGCGAGGGTCGCGATAACGAGAGTCTTCATGGTCATCGCTCCTTAAGCCTGAACCAGCGGGCCGGGGTTTTTCAGGTACTGCTCGCGAATCGCTTTCGCCGACCAGTAGGTCAACGCGGCGACCAGCCCGGTCGGGTTGTAACCCAGGCCTTGCGGGAATGCCGAGGCACCCGGAACGAACACGTTGTGCACGTCCCAGCTCTGCAGGTAGCGGTTCAGCGCGCTGGTCTTCGGATCGGTGCCCATGATCGCGCCGCCGTTGAGGTGGGTGGTCTGGTACGACGCGCTGTTGAAGTGGTCGCCGACTTTCTTGCCGATCACGGCAATGGCTTTCGGGCCCATGGCCTCGGCGATCTTGCCCATTTTCTCGACCATGAAGCGGTTCATCTTGATGTCGTTTTCCTGCCAGTCGAACGTCATCCGCAGCAGCGGCATGCCGTAGGCATCGCGGTACACCGGGTCCAGATCGAGGTAGTTGCCACGGTAGGACTGATGTGCGCCGTGGGCGTCCATCGACACCTGGTGGGTGTAGTAATCGGCGGTCGCGCGTTTCCACGCACTGCCCCAGGCCGGAGTACCGGGCGGGTTGGAGGTGCCGGCGATCGGTCGGCTGCCGGCCTGGTTGACCCACATCGGCGAGCCACCGACGAAACCGTGAGGCCCGTGGTCGAAGTTGTCGGCGTTGAAGTCATCCACCGCCACACCGTTGCCGCCGGCGCCGATGAAGTTGTTGGTGTGGGTGTCCTTGTCGAAGAACGCCTTGATCGTGGCCATGTTCTGGTAGGCGAAGTTGCGCCCGACCACGCCTTCTCCGCTGACCGGGTCGTAGGGTTTGCCGATGCCGGAGAGCAGCATCAGGCGCACGTTGTGCAACTGGAATGCGCCGAGGATCACCAGGTCCGCCGGTTGTTCGATCTCGCGGCCCTGGCCGTCGACGTAAGTGACGCCGGTGGCTTTGGTTTTCGTACTGTCGAGGTTGACCCGCAGCACGTGGGCGTTGGGCCGCAGTTCGAAATTCGGCAGCGGCTTCAGCGCCGGCAGAATGTTCACGTTCGGCGACGCCTTGGAATACATGTAGCAAACGTAACCGCTGCAGAAACCGCAGAAGTTGCATGGTCCCATCTGCGCGCCGTAAGGGTTGGTGTACGGCCCTGAAGTATTGGCGGAAGGCAGGTTGTAGGGTTTGTAACCCACCTCCGTAGCCGCTTTACCGAACAGTTGTGCGGAAACCGTGTTTTTCTGCGCTTCCAGCGGGAACGGGTTCGAGCGATCCGGTGCGTACGGGTTGCCGCCCTTGCCCTGGCCGACCAGTTGGCCTTTCACGGTCCAGGCCTGGCCGGAGGTGCCGAAGACTTTTTCGGCGAAATCGAAGAACGGTTCCAGCTCTTCATAGCTGACGCCGAAGTCCTGGATGGTCATGTCCTTGGGGATGAAGCTTTTGCCGTAGCGCTCTTCGTAGTGGCTGCGCATGCGCAACTCGATCGGGTCGACCCGAAAGTGCACGCCCGACCAGTGCAGCCCGGCGCCGCCCACGCCATTGCCGGGCAGGAACGCGCCCAACTGGCGATTCGGGAGGGCGATGTCGTTGATGCTGTGGCGGATGGTGACGGTTTCCTTGGAAACGTCCTGGAAGAGTTTTTTCCGCACGCTGTAGGTGAGTTCGTCGATCACCTGGGGATAGTTGCCGTCCGGGTAGGTGTCCTGCATCGGCCCGCGCTCCAGCGCCAGCACGTTGAGTCCCGCTTCGGTCAGCTCCTTGGCCATGATCGCGCCTGTCCAGCCGAAACCGACGATCACTGCGTCGACCTTCTTCATTACCGTTGCCATGCTCACGCCCTCTCGCCGCTAATCGAAACTGCCGGGAAGGGGTACTGCTCGTTGCGTTCCACCCAATCCATGAAATCGGCGCGGGCGCCGGGGAAGCCGATCATGGTCCAACCGACCATGCCTTTATTGCCGCCGTGGATCGGGTCGCAGAAGAACCCTTCCTTGGTGTTTTGCAGCAGCAGACTGAAGAAAATCTTCGCCGGAACCGCGTCGAATTGCGGTTTTCCGGCTTCAAGCTGCTTGAGCAGGTCGTCTCGGGTAGCGCTGTCTTGCTCGGCAAATGTTTTACCGTTGATGGATTTTGCCCACTGATCCGTGGCGGCAATGCCGAGGCGATAGATCTCTTTCGGGACCAGTTTGCTCTGCCAGCCCATCTCCGGCGCGGCGTCGGCATTGAATGGCCCTTGCATGTACCAGAGGGCGCCGGCGGCGTACGGCGTGTTCATCTGACGGTCGATGTATTCCGGCACGCCGGCCTCGAGCGCACCTGGGCCTTGCGCATCGTTGGGGATCAATTGCGCGACGGCGGCATTGATGAACGCCCACTCTTCGGCAGTGAAGTAGCTCGGCTGATAAGTGCTGGCTTCAACGGCGGCCGTTTTCGCCGGCGCTTTGGCAGGCGCGCTTTCGGGCGCGGCTTGCAGCACCGAGCTGCCGAGACCGCTACCGGCGAGGGTGACGACCGGAATAAGGGTCAGGGATTTGCGCAAAAACTCACGCCGCGGGTTGTCTCGATCTTCATCAGACATGGGGATACACCTCATCAGGCATTGATGGTTGTCAGCCGTTTCTGCGAACGGCTCAAGAATTTTCTGGCTGCGACGTGGCCGGAATGACCGGGAGAAAGGGGACGCGTCTGCAACATGATGTGACAAATGGTAGCAGGCTAAGCAACGGGATGAACCGATTCAGCCAAAAAAACAGCGCTTTTCGATCAAGGGAACCGCGGTATTCACGATTCTTTTACAAGCGCCTCACGCGGATTTGACCGCGAAGCTCGCAAGCTGCGGCCTTCACTGACGAAACCCACACGGTCGCCGTAAAGCATGTTCCTGACGCGTTTTTCCTCCGCTTTCTGTTTATCGCTGCTGGCCCTGTTCAGCTGGATTCCAGCTCAGGCTGCGCAAACCCCGGCTTCCCGTCCCGTCGAGTGGGCGCAACCGGTAGAGGTGCAATACAACCTGTTCCAGATGTCGCCCACGCTGTATCGCAGCGCGCTCCCTGATGACGGTGCGGTGCCGTTGCTGAACAACCTGAAGGTGGCCACCGTCATCAATTTTCTGCCGGAAGCGGATTCCAGCTGGCTGAAGGCCCCCGGTATCCATCAGGTGCAATTGCCCTATCGCACCAATCACGTGGACGACAGTGATGTGCTCAAGACCCTGCGTGCGATTCAAGCCGCCGAAGCCGACGGCCCGGTGTTGATGCACTGCAAGCACGGCTCCGATCGCACCGGCCTGATGGCGGCGATGTACCGGATCGTCGTGCAGGGCTGGAGCAAGGAGGATGCCCTGAACGAAATGACCCAGGGCGGCTTTGGTGAAAGTGGTCACTTCCGCGACAGCGTGCGTTACGTGATGCAGGTCGATGTCGACAAGTTGCGCACCGCGCTGGCCAATGGCGATTGCAGTACCAGCGCGTTTGCTACGTGCTCGATGAAGAGCTGGTTTCAGACGGTCAATCTGAAGTAACCCTTCCGGCCTCCTCATTAACGAGACCGGCGACTGGCCGGCCGATGAACGCTTCAACCGCATCCAGGAGCGGACGCCCCGCACCCGGTGTAAAGAACGTTGCGCGAAACTCACGACCGGTCTGCGCGTTGAACACCCAGTCGCGGCTGAAGCGCTTGAATGCTTCCTGGGCCAGCATGTTCGACCAGACATAGGCGTAAACCGAAGCGTCGTACTGGGTCACCATGTAATCGAAACCATTGGCGAACCGGTGATCGTCCGGTAATTGCAGATGAGTCAGAGTGCGCTGCACATCGTCGCAAACCTCTTCGACCGAGCGTCCATCGCCGTGGGTCAAGTGCAGTTCGAAGTCAATCATCGCCCCCATCAGCAACAAGGCCTGTTGCCGGCTGGAATGGGCCTGACTGGCTGACAGAGCCGCGTCGACCCGTGCGGCGCTCAAGCGCTCGCCGGTCTGAAAATGGGCACCGAGCCACAGCACAAACTCGCGCGACTGACACCATTGCTCAAACAATTGCCCGGAAAACTCTGCCGCTTCATGCCCCAATTGCAGGATGCCGGACAGCGTGTAATGGGGCGAACGCGTCAACACGTGCTGGAGGCAGTGGCCAAACTCATGGAAAAGCACCCGAAGATCGTCGATTTCGAGGCGGCACGGATGGGTATCGGTGGGCAGTGTGAAATTGCTGTGGAGCAGGGCAATCGGCAGCGCCGGGCGACCTTCGGCGTTGATCCGGCGATTGCGCAGTGTGGTGGTGCCGGGGAAGTCCACCGCCTTGTCGCGGTGAAACGGGTCAAGGTAGATGTAGCCGATGACCTGTTCATGCTCGCTGATTTCCAGCAGGCGCACATCGTCATGCCAATGCCCGCCGCCGGACTGCTCGACGATGCGGATCCCGAACATCCGTTCACAGAACAGAAAGAGCCTGCGCAGGGTGCCCTCCAGTGGGAAGTAATCACGCAGGTTTTCCAGTGCGCCGGGAAACTGCTGCTGGCGCCATTGTTCGGCGAGGAAGTCTTCATCCCACGGCTGGACCCGGTCGATCCCGCATTGCTGCGCAAAGGCCGCCAGTTGTTCTGCATCCTGCGCGAGGGCAGGTGCCAGCTGCGCCGCCTGACGCTGGAGAAAACCACTGACCCACGCCGTCGTCCGGGCGCTGTGTTTGGCCAGACTCAGTTGCGCGGCGTTTTCATGACCGAGCAAACGGGCTTTCTGCTGGCGAAAGGCGAGCAGCTTGGTCAACACCGGGCCGTTATCGAAGCGTCCGGCCAGTGGGCCCCGATCAGAGGCACGGGTCAGGTAGGCCACATAGCATTCCTCCCGCAAGGCGCGGTTTTCGGCGTACTTGAGGATGTGCTGGCAGGTGTTCTGGTCCAGGCGGATCAGCCAGCCGTCATGCCCGGCCTGGCGTGCGGCGCGCGCCAGGCGATCCTTCATCGCCTGTGACAAGCCTGAGAGCAGCGCAATATCGTCAACACGTTTGCTCCACGCCTCGGCCCAGCGTTCGAGGTTGTCCAGAAATACGAATTCCAACCCACCGATCTCGCGGTTCAACCGCGCCAGCTCCTGCTGCTGTTCAGTGGGAAGCTCAATGCCCGACTGCTTGAATCGGCGCAGAATCCGCGCCAGTGCGATGTTGCGCGACTCATCGAAACTGCCGGCGATCGAGCTCTGCGCCAGACGCTGATAGGTCTCGTACAACCGGCGATTGCGGGCTTTTTCAGAGCGATACTGATTGATCGCCAGATGCGCCTTGGCGCTTTCCACGAGCCAGGTGGGATCGTCGGACCTGACCATCGACAACGTTTCGAGAATCGAGCGGACTTCACCGAGGCGGGCATCGGCTTCGTCGATGCTCAGCACCAGATCGTCCCAGCCGGGATGTTCGGACTGACTGGCGATCACTTGGGCGATGATGTGTCGATTGTCGGCAATGATGCGGTTGACTGCCGGCACGAGATGCTCGGCGCGAATCGCTGGCCAGGGTGGCAGCGTCCAATGTTGCAGGAGGGGATTGGTGTCGGGCATGGCAGCTTCCTTCGAGGCGTGGCGCAAAGGGGCCAGCCTACGAAGCAAGTGCGGGGGACAGGTGTTAAGCCAATACCACCTTCCACCGACGAATCGGGGAAGGTGGTCGAGGATCAGTGCTGCTCGTCAGGCTTTTTCTTCAGCTTCGGATTCGGGAAGAACTGCACCGCCTGAATTGTTTTGTCCGGGGCAGGCTTGAGCGCGCTGGTGTTGACCCGCGTGCCCAGCTCTTTCGGCACCGACAGCCCCTGGGCATTGAGCGTGTCGCTGTAACCGCACGCCACGCATTCACGGTGCGGGACATCGTCCTCGCTCCACATCATCAATTTGTCCGGCTCGCTGCACGCCGGGCAGACCGCCCCGGCGATAAAGCGTTTTTTGGTCTTCACGGGTGCCTCACTCATGCTGCCGCGTCCTCACTCAGGCCGCTGTGGCGCAAGAGTGCGTCAATCGACGGCTCACGGCCACGGAAGTCGACGAACAGCACCATCGGCGCCTGCGAACCACCGCGGGCGAGGATCGCTTCGCGGAAGGCGCGACCGGTGTCGGCATTCAGCACGCCGTCTTCTTCGAATTTGGAGAAGGCATCCGCCGACAGCACTTCCGCCCACTTGTAGCTGTAGTAACCCGCCGCGTAACCGCCGGCGAAGATGTGGGCAAAGCTGTTCGGGAAGCGGTTGTAGGCCGGAGGACGCATCACCGAGACTTCGTTGCGCACGCCTTCGAGCACCTGCGCGACGCTGCGGCCGTCACCGTGGGTGGCGTGCAGTTCGAAGTCGAACAGCGAGAACTCCAGTTGGCGCACCATCATCAGGCCGGACTGGAAGTTCTTCGCCGCGAGCATTTTTTCCAGCAGATCCTGCGGTAGCGGCTCGCCGGTTTCGTAGTGGCCGGAGATCAGCGCGAGACCTTCCGGCTCCCAGCACCAGTTCTCCATGAACTGGCTTGGCAGCTCGACCGCGTCCCACGCCACGCCGTTGATGCCGGACACGCCGGCATGCTCGACGCGGGTCAGCAGGTGATGCAGGCCGTGGCCGAATTCGTGGAACAGGGTGGTCACTTCATCGTGGGTCAGCAGCGCAGGCTTGCCGCTGTCGGCCGGGGTGAAGTTGCACACCAGGTTGGCCACCGGGCTTTGCAGCACGCCGTCGACGGTGCGGCGACGGTCGCGGGCGCCGTCCATCCACGCGCCGCCACGCTTGTTGGCGCGGGCATAGAGGTCGAAGAAGAAGCGGCCGACGTGCTGGCCGTTTTCATTGATC
This sequence comes from Pseudomonas sp. 22082, assembly GCF_052046055.1. Lineage (NCBI taxonomy): Bacteria > Pseudomonadati > Pseudomonadota > Gammaproteobacteria > Pseudomonadales > Pseudomonadaceae > Pseudomonas > Pseudomonas sp. 22082. Next base: position 24,232 of record NZ_JBQEQB010000011.1, on the reverse strand, counting down.
TCGAACAGGCGAACGTCCGGGTGCCAGGTGTCGAAGCCTTTCAGTTCGGCGATCTCGATGCCATACAGACGCTGAACAATAGCGAACAGGCCGCCCAGCACTTTGTCGATCGGGAAGTAGGCGCGCAGGGTTTCCTGGGCGACGCTGTAGCGTTGTTCACGGAGTTTTTCACCGTAGAAACCGCTGTCCCAGCTTTGCAGATCGGGGCAGCCCTGCTCGGCGGCGTAAGCCTTGAGCTGTTGCAGATCCTGGGCGGCGAACGGTTTACTGCGTTTGGCCAGATCGCGCAGGAAGCTCAGTACCTGATCGCTGGACTCGGCCATTTTGGTCGCCAGGCTCAGCTCGGAGAAGCTGGAGAAACCGAGCAGTTTGGCCAGCTCCTGCCGCAGGTCGAGGATTTCGCCCATCACCGGGCCGTTGTCGTTCTGGCCGGCATTCGGGCCTTGATCCGACGCACGGGTGCAGTAGGCGGCGTAGACTTCTTCACGCAGCGCACGGTCCTGGGCGTAGGTCATCACCGCGTAGTAGCTCGGGAATTCCAGGGTGATCAGCCAGCCGTCGAGGCCTTTGGCCTGGGCGGCAGCAGCCATTTGCGCCTTGGCCGAATCGGTCAGGCCGGCGAGGGCGGCTTCGTCGGTCAGGTGCTTGGTCCAGGCCTGGGTGGCGTCGAGCAACTGGTTGGAGAAGCGGCTGCCCAGTTCGGACAGCTTGCTCTGCACTTCGGCGTAGCGCTTCTGCTCGGCTTCCGGCAGGTCGATACCCGACAGACGGAAATCGCGCAGGGCGTGTTCCAGAATGGTTTTTTGCGCCACGTCGAAGCCGGCGGCTTCCGGGCTGTTGGCCAGGGCTTCATAGGCCTGGAACAGTTCGCGGTTCTGGCCCATTTCGGTGGAATAGGCGCTCAATGCCGGCAGGCACGACTCGTAGGCTTCACGCAGTTCGGCGCTGTTGCACACGGCATTGAGGTGGCTGACCGGGCTCCAGGCGGCGCCCAGGCGATCATTGAGTTCGTCCATCGCCAGCACCAGCCCGGCCCAGGTCGGGTTCTGGCCCTGGGTCTTGAGGATTTCGGCGATGGCGGCGCGGTTGTCGGCCAGGATGGTTTCGATGGCCGGCTGCACGTGTTCGGCACGGATCGCGGAGAACGGCGGCAGGTCGTAGGACTGCAGAAGAGGGTTGTTCACGCTCACGGTTGGCACCTTGGCTGGAAGAAACATGCGCCCATCTTAATTACAATCGACACCCACCGCAGCTATCGGCGACAGAGAGAGAACTAATCGTGTCCCTTCGCAAGTACCAGAATCACACCCCACGCTTGAGCCCAGGCGCTTTTGTCGACGGCTCGGCGGTGGTGATCGGCGACGTCGAAATCGGCGAAGACAGCTCCGTGTGGCCGCTGACGGTGATCCGCGGCGACATGCACCGCATCCGCATCGGTGCGCGCACCAGCGTGCAGGACGGCTGCGTGTTGCACATCACCCACGCCGGCCCGTTCAACCCGGACGGCTTCCCGCTGCTGATCGGCGATGACGTGACCATCGCCCACAAGGTCATGCTGCACGGCTGCACCGTCGGCAGCCGCGTATTGATCGGCATGGGTAGCATCGTGATGGACGGCGCGGTGGTCGAGGACGACGTGATCATCGGCGCCGGCAGCCTGGTGCCGCCGGGCAAGCGCCTGGAAAGCGGATTTCTGTACGTGGGCAGTCCGGTGAAACAGGTTCGTCCGCTGACCGACAAGGAAAACGCCTTTTTCACCTACAGCGCGGCGAACTACGTGAAGCTCAAGGACCTGCATCTGGCTGAAGGCTACGACCATCTCTGACTTTTCTCTCTACCGCCCGGGATTTTTCATGCATTACCAGACCGTACTGTTCGACCTCGATGGCACCCTCACCGATCCGCGTGAGGGCATCACCCGTTCCATCCAGTTCGCCTTGAGCAAACTCGGCATTGATGAGCCGGACCTGACCAAGCTGGAACACTTCATCGGTCCGCCGCTGTTGCAGGCATTCATGCAGTTTTATGGTTTTGATGAAGCTAAGGCGTGGGAGGCGGTGAATTTCTACCGCGAGCGTTTCAAGGTTACCGGTCTGTACGAGAACCGGGTGTTTGAAGGCGTCACGCCGTTGCTGGAAACCCTGAGCGGCCAGGGCCGTCAGCTGTATATCGCGACGTCGAAGCCGTGGGTGTTCGCCCGGGAAATCGCCCGGCATTTTGATTTTGCCAGACACTTCAAGGTGATCTACGGCAGCGAACTGGACGGCACTCGCACCAACAAGGTCGAGCTGATTGCCCACCTGATCGCCGAGGAAGGGCTGGACCCGGCCAGCACGCTGATGATCGGTGACCGCAAGCACGACCTGATCGGTGCTCGCAGCAACGGTCTGGATGCAGCGGCTGTTGGTTATGGGTTTGGCAGTTTTGAAGAGTTGAATGCCGAGGCGCCGGCTTATCACTTCGAGACTTTGGATCAGTTGCATCAGGCATTTTTGCAGCGCTGATCAGATAGCCTTCGCGAGCAAGCCCGCTCCCACAGTGACCGCGTTTCAGTACCGGAACTCGGTTTCCTGTGGGAGCGAGCCTGCTCGCGATGGGGCCAAAAAGCCGCAGTAGATTTATGAGCCTGCCAGCACTTTCAGAGCCGACTTACGCTCAACGACTGGCAAGCCACCCAACTTCTCGACTTCTGTGTAAAACCTGACCCAATCCCCATCGACCTGCCTGAACAACGCCGCAAACGCCGGCACCCACTGGTCATAAAGCCCGAACGGCAACAGCCGCGCGTTGTTCAACGGCGCATTGACCCAGGCGTCATAGCGTTTGTCGCCGGCCCACTGGCTATCGCGCATTGTTCGGTAGTCGTGTCGAAACCGTTCGAACTCCGCCGCCTTGCGCTCGCGCATCTGCGCTGCCGCCAATGGTTGTGCATAAAGCTTTTCAAGACGTGAGCGGGTATCGAGGATCAACTGAATGAATTGATCCCGCTGCTTGAGCTTCGAGTCGTTTTCCGGGGGTAAGCCCCGAAACGCTCGCCACTGCCGCGTACCTTCCTGCTCGACGAAGGTCGCGAAGGACTCGTTGAACTCGGTGTCGTCCTTCACATAGAGACGCTGGTGAGCCAGTTCATGGAAGATCAGCGTTGCCAGACGCTCGTCGCCCCAGCCCATCATCGAATTGAGGATCGGGTCATTGAACCAGCCCAGGGTCGAATAGGCCTCGACGCCGCCGATCGACACGTCCATACCCTGCAGGCGCTGAATCGCGGCTTCGCCCCGCGCCGCACTCTGGCTGTAAAAGCCGCGATAGGCCACACAACCGGCAATCGGGAAGCAATGGTTCTGCGGGCTCAGGGAAAACTCCGGGGTGGCGAACACATTCCACACGACAAACGGCCGACCGATGTCGGCGTAGAGGCGATAGCTTTGGTTGTCCGGCAGGTGCAGGTGTTCGCTGGCGAAGGCCCGGGCTTTCTGGGACTGGGCCAGGTGCGTGCGCAGTTTGGCATCGCGAGCCGGGTCGGCGATCACCTTGGCCACCGGCTCCCGCGCCCGCAAAAGCTGCAGCTGACCGCTGGCCAGCTGGCTGTAATAGCTCAGGCTTGAGCAACCGTTGAGCAACAAAATCATCACACCCGGAAACAAAATCCGCAAAACGCGATCAAGTAACCCATGGCTTGGAAGCGGCCTGATCAAAATAAGAAATCCCCCGGAAAGTCTGCCCAAGACTATCCCGCCCATTGGAGCTTCGCTATGCGCATGTTGATACTGACAGGAAGCGTGCTGACGCTGGCCGGTTGTGCCGGATTCGGAATGCCGACCCCTGACCCCTCGCAAGCCTGGATCGATCTGGATGCCCGGCAACAGGACACGGCGCTGCAGGCGCTGGAAGTCGACGACAAGGCTGCCGTCGATCATCGTTACTTCGAAGTGCAGCCCGGCAGCCATGAGCTGAGGGTGCGTTATCAATTTCCGGTCGAGGCGACCAACATCGGCCCGGATGCCGAGCCGCTTTGGCGTGATTGTCAGTTGAACGTGAAATTCAAGGATTTCAACGCCGGCCAGCGTTATCAGTTGCAGGCGGGAAGCATCGGTTTCCGCCCGTGGGCCAAACTCTACGATCAACAACGCAACGTGGTGGGCCAGGGCACGCCGGCGGGCTGTCAGCGAACCTGATCGGCGTTATGCTGGATGTCCGAACTCACGGACATCCATCATGCGCACGTTGATGCTGTTGCTGGTCGCAGGCTTGCTCGCCGGTTGCCAGACACCGTTGCCCCCTGTCGATCCGAACATGGCCTGGGTCGAATTCTCGACGCCGTCCCCGGGCGGTAAGTTGCTGATGGCCGAGCGTCTCGACAACCAGCGACTGACTGATGGGCGTTTCTTTCAGGTTACGCCCGGCAGCCATGAGTTGCGGGTGCGTTTCGACTTTGAAGTGTTCGGCGGAGGCGGCAGCCTAATGACCGGCCCTGTGGAGCGCCTGTGCTACCTGACCATCCGCTACGATCATTTCGAGGCAGGGCAGCGTTACAGGCTGGAAGGCCGCTCTCTGGCATTCACCCCGAGTGCCCGCCTTTACAACGACAGGCGGGAAATCGTCGCCGAGGATCGCGAAGTCAACTGCATCATCTGAGGCGTATCAGCGGTCGTTCTTCTGATAGATGATCTTTTTTGTGCCGTTGTCGCAGGTGCCAACAACCATGTTCTGATCATGGACTTCGTCGTTGGTGACAATCTCGAGCGTATAAGAAGTCACTCCCTGAGCCTGGATCTTGGCTTCGATCTCGGCTTTCAGTTCTTCACAGGGTTTTGGTGCGGCCCAAACCGAGCTGGCTACTACCAGACCAAAAACCGCCAAGGCAAAACGTTTCATGGTTGAAGCTCCATCGAAGCAGCGCGCACGAAGATGCGCGAAAGCTGCTGTCATTTATTCGACCACACTTTTGCCTGGCGGGTTCTGATCCGGCTCAAGGCAGTCAGCTGTCCAGCGATGCGTCGAGACTGATCTTCGCATTCAGCACCTTGGATACCGGGCAACCTTCCTTGGCCTTGTTGCTCAGATCTTCGAACTGCGCCTGGGTCGCTCCCGGAATTTTTGCCTTGAGGATCAGTTTCACTGCGGTGATTGCAAAGCCGCCGTCCACCTGATCCAGCGTGACCTCAGCCTGGGTGTCGATGCTGTCGGCCTTGAGCCCGGCGTCGCCGAGAATCATCGAAAACGCCATGGAGAAACAACCCGCATGGGCGGCGCCGATCAGTTCTTCCGGATTGGTGCCCTTGCCGCCTTCGAAGCGGGCCTTGAAGCCGTAGGGCGCTTCACGCAGGACGCCGGTTTCGGTGGAAATCGAGCCGATGCCGGTTTTCAGGTCACCTTCCCAATGCGCGGATGCCTTCTTCACGATAGCCATGTGTGCCTCCTTCAATTCGGGCGCGAAACGCCGCGCCGTCGTGGTTTTTGCCTGCAAGGCTTCTGAGGATAGATGCCGGAACAAAGTTCAGCCCAAGTGAATCGTTGACTTTTTTAGTAGGAAATTTCAGATCGGCTATTGAAACTCGGGTATATGCCCTTATTGCACAGAACACGCTTATGAATTGGGCAGGTTTGCGTTCGCCAAGAACACACCTGCGCCCTCAATCGGAGATGCAGGTTTATGAAGCAACTGTCCGACGTAAAATTTTCCACCCTCGATCTGGTGCCGGTGCGCGAGAACGGCAGCCCGGCCCAGTCGCTGCGCAACTCGCTGGACCTGGCTCAGCATGTCGAGAAATTCGGCTACACGCGGTTCTGGGTCGCCGAGCACCACAACATGGATGGCATCGCCAGTTCCGCCACCTCGGTGTTGCTGGGTTATCTGGCCGGCGGCACGTCGACCATCCGCGTCGGCTCTGGCGGCGTGATGCTGCCCAACCACGCACCACTGGTGATCGCCGAGCAGTTCGGCACCCTCGAAAGCCTGTATCCGGGACGTATCGACCTCGGCCTGGGCCGTGCGCCGGGTTCCGATCAGATGACCGCCCGGGCCTTGCGTCGTGAGCGTTCCGGCAGTGCTGATGATTTCCCCGAAGACGTGGCTGAGCTAGCGCGCTTTCTAGGTCCGCGCACGCCGGATCAGCGGGTGATCGCGATGCCGGGAACCGGCACCAACGTGCCGATCTGGCTGCTCGGCTCGAGTCTGTTCAGTGCGCAACTGGCCGGTGAGCGCGGTTTGCCCTACGCTTTCGCCTCGCATTTCGCACCGCGTTTCATGCACGAGGCGATTCGCGTCTACCGCAATCACTTCAAGCCATCGGCGGTGCTCGACAAGCCGTACGTAATGCTCGGTGTGCCGTTGGTGGCAGCCGACACCGATGAACAGGCCGACTACCTGGCGACCTCGGTGTACCAACGAATCCTCGCGCTGATGCGTGGGCAAAGTCTGGTGCAGCGCCCACCGGTGAAAACCATGGACGGCCTGTGGCTGCCCCACGAGCGTGAGGCCGTGGGTGATTTCCTTGGTCTGGCGATGGTCGGCAGTCCGCAGAAAATCCGCGCGAAACTCGAAGTGCTGATCGAACAGACCCAGGCTGATGAGCTGATCTTCACCTGCGACCTTTACGAACATGCCGATCGCCTGCATTCCTACGAGTTGCTGGCGCAGGTCATGAGGGGCTGAGCCCGATAGCCGCGCACAAAAAAGCCGACGCATAGCGTCGGCTTTTGTTTCTCCGGCGTGATCAGCCGCGTGTGTAGACGATCTCTTTGTCGCCGCCTTCACAGGTGCCGACGACTTTGCCGCCACTGGCCGCACCCTTGTCGACAATCTCCAGCGAATACCCGGAAACGCCCTTGGCATCCAGCTTGGCCGCGATTTCGGCCTTCAGTTCTTCACAGGGCTTGCCGGCAGCAAACGCACCACCCGCAAGGCTCAACAAACCTACTGCCAATATCAACTTCTTCATCGGTCGCACTCCCTGGTCGGATTAATTAAGGCGGGCATCGAGCCGTTCGCTCGATGCACTCACCTCGTAGCGCATTGCCATTCCTATGGCACTCGGCCAGCGCGCAAGTTCAGAAGCGTAGACCAAACTCAGCTGCTGGCTATCCGGAACCCGACTTTCAGGGTCACTTGAAAGTGGGCAGCCTTGCCGTCCTTGATGTGGCCGCGGGTTTCGGTCACTTCAAACCATTCCAGATGCTTGATGCTCTTGTTGGCCTCGGCCAACGCATTGTTGATGGCGTCTTCGATGCTGCTGGTGGACGAACCGACCAGCTCGACTTTCTTGTAGGTGTGATGGTCACTCATGGTGTTCTCCTTGAAGTGTGCAATTGAGCCTAGCAGCGATTTGCCGTGTTGATTTCGGCGACTTGGGGGAATGGAAGTTCAGATTTTCTGCACTTTCCAGAAACGTTGAAGTCCCAACCAACACACGCCACTCATCAACAATGCAGGAGAGCCACCATGGCCAACACCTCGTTACGCAAAGCCTCGTTGCAAAGCATGGAAGCGGAGATCGAGAGTCTGCTCAAGTCGTTGGAAAGCCTGAAGGACGACGCTTCTGACGAGTCGCGCAAGACCCTCAAGGCGCTCAAGAGCAACGCTGAAAGCGCGCTGAAACACTCGCGCAGCCTGCTCAGCGATGCCTACGAAGAAGTCAAAGTCAAAACCCGCGAGACCGGGATTGCCACCCGCGATTACGCGCAGGAACACCCGTGGACGACTGCCGGTGTGGCGGTCGGTGCGCTGGGTCTGCTGGCCGCTTACTTGCTGTTCAAGCGCGGCGAGTGATCCGCCTGGCGCAGTTCGTTCCTGAGCCACTGCGCCAATTGCCGGGCGCGCCCGTCCGCGGCGCGCTTGGGTAGCCACAACGCCAGTTGCGCCGGGGTTTCGCTGAAACCCCACGGCGCGACCAGGCGCCCGGCCTTTAAATCTTCGGTCACCAGCGGTTCCGGCGCGATCGCCACGCCCAGCCCGGCGACGGCCGCTTCCAGCAAGTAATACAAATGCTCGAAACCTTGCCCCATCTTCAACGCCTTGGCGTTGAGGCCGCTTTGCTGCGCCCAGCTCGGCCAGGCTTGCGGGCGTGAAGTCGTGTGCAGCAAGGGTTCATCGAGCAGGGCAATGGGCGGTGCCGATTGCAGGCGCTGGTAGCCGCTGAACAGCGGGCTCATGACCGGGCCGATGCGCTCGCTGGCCAGCTCATAGACTTGCATGTCTGCCGGCCATGGCGGTTCGGCGAACAGCAGCAATGCATCCAGCCCCGGGCGACGCGGGTCGAGATCGCCTTCACCGGCGGACAGGTGCAGGCGCAAATCCGGCAGATCGGCATTCAGCCTTCCCAGTCGCGGAATGAACCAGCGCGCCAGCAAGCTACCGGAGCAACCGAGCACGAACGGCGCATCGGCGGTGCTTTGGGTCAGTTCGGCGCAGACGCTGCGCAAGCGGTCGAACGCCTCGCCGCTGGCATCGCGCAGGCGGATGCCGGCATCTGTGAGTTTCAGGCCACGACCGTCCTTGACGAAAAGACTGATACCGAGATGCTCTTCCAGCACCTTGAGCTGGCGGCTGACCGCACCGTGAGTCACGTGCAGTTGCTCCGCAGCCTGGCTGACGCTGTTCAGGCGGGCGGTGGCTTCGAAGGCGCGCAGGGCGTTCAGCGGGGGAAGGTCATGGCTCATGATATCTGTGAGTTTTCCTGACAGGTTGTGGCGATCTTATCGGTTTTCAGTCTGGAAGGTCAGGGGTAGAGTGAACGCCATTGTCTTCTCGTGAAATCCGCTGGAGCGAACCATGACCCAGACTTCGAACACCTCCGATCTGCGTAACGGCCCTGACGCCAACGGCCTGTTTGGCTCGTTCGGCGGCCGTTATGTCGCGGAAACCCTGATGCCGTTGATCCTCGATCTGGCCCGCGAATACGAGGCGGCCAAGGAAGATCCGGCGTTCAAAGAGGAATTGGCCTACTTCCAGCGTGACTACGTCGGACGTCCGAGCCCGCTGTATTTCGCCGAGCGCCTGACCGAGTTCTGCGGTGGCGCCAAGATCTACCTCAAGCGCGAAGAGCTGAACCACACCGGCGCGCACAAGATCAACAACTGTATCGGCCAGATCCTGCTGGCGCGGCGCATGGGCAAGAAACGCATCATCGCCGAGACCGGAGCCGGCATGCACGGCGTAGCCACCGCCACCGTGGCTGCGCGTTTCGGTCTGGATTGCGTGATCTACATGGGCACCACCGACATCGAGCGCCAGCAGGCCAACGTGTTCCGCATGAAGCTGCTGGGCGCCGAGGTGATCCCGGTGGTCGCCGGCACCGGCACCCTGAAAGACGCAATGAACGAAGCGCTGCGTGACTGGGTGACCAACGTCGACAGCACCTTTTACCTGATCGGCACCGTGGCCGGCCCGCACCCTTATCCAGCCATGGTTCGCGACTTCCAGGCCGTGATCGGCAAGGAAACCCGCGATCAGCTGCAAGCTCAGGAAGGTCGCCTGCCGGACAGCTTGGTGGCGTGCATCGGCGGTGGTTCCAACGCCATGGGCCTGTTCCACCCGTTCCTCGATGACAAGAGCGTCGAGATCATCGGCGTGGAAGCCGCCGGTTATGGCATCGAGACCGGTAAGCACGCGGCCAGCCTCAACGGTGGCGTACCGGGTGTGTTGCACGGCAACCGCACCTTCCTGCTGCAGGACGACGATGGCCAGATCATCGACGCCCACTCGATTTCCGCCGGCCTCGACTATCCGGGCATCGGCCCTGAGCACGCGTGGTTGCATGACATCGGCCGCGTCCAGTACACCTCGGTGACCGACGACGAAGCCCTCGCTGCGTTCCACCAGTGCTGCCGTCTGGAAGGGATCATCCCGGCACTGGAAAGCGCCCACGCCCTGGCCGAAGTCTTCAAACGTGCACCGAAACTGCCGAAGGATCACCTGATGGTGGTCAACCTGTCCGGCCGCGGCGACAAAGACATGCAGACCGTCATGCACCACATGGAACACTCTCAACAAGAGCAATCGAAGCAGGAGAAACACTGATGAGCCGCCTGCAAACCCGCTTTGCCGAACTCAAGGAACAGAATCGCGCCGCCCTCGTGACCTTCGTCACCGCTGGCGACCCGGACTACGACACCTCGCTGGCGATCCTCAAAGGCCTGCCGAAAGCCGGTGCCGACGTGATCGAACTGGGCATGCCGTTCACCGACCCGATGGCCGACGGCCCGGCAATCCAACTGGCCAACATCCGTGCCCTTGGCGCCAAGCAGAATCTGATCAAAACCCTGCAAATGGTCCGCGAGTTCCGCAAGGACAACAGCGACACGCCGCTGGTGCTGATGGGTTACTTCAACCCGATCCACAAGTTCGGCGTCGAGCGTTTCATCGCCGAAGCCAAAGAGGCCGGCGTTGATGGCCTGATCGTGGTCGACATGCCGCCGGAGCATAACTCGGAGCTGTGCGACCCGGCCCAGGCAGCGGGCATCGACTTCATTCGTCTGACCACCCCGACCACCGATGATGCGCGTCTGCCGAAAGTGTTGACCGGCAGCTCCGGCTTTGTTTACTACGTGTCGGTTGCCGGTGTGACCGGCGCCGGTGCGGCGACTCTGGAACACGTCGAGGAAGCGGTGGCACGTCTGCGTCGTCATACCGATCTGCCGATCAGCATCGGTTTTGGTATCCGCACGCCGGAGCAGGCCGCGTCCATTGCGCGTCTGGCCGATGGTGTGGTGGTGGGTTCGGCGCTGATCGATCACATTGCCAACGCGACCACGCCGGACCAGGCCATCGACGGCGTGCTGAGCCTGTGCTCGGCGCTGTCCGAAGGCGTGCGTAAGGCTCGCGTCAGCTGAAGGTAAAGTTCCTGATACAGAGGAATTAGGGCCTCGCGGCACAGACTAATTGAGCAAGACCGAGGGGTTCAGAGCCACGTTCTGAACCCCTTTTTGCTGTCAGTGCAGTGAGGAAAGACCCGATGAAAATGCCGAAACGTCTGATTGCCAGTCTGGGCGTGCTGATGATCAGCGCGACGCCGCTGCTGGCCAGCGCCGATCCGCGCGACGATCACGACCACGGCGGCCCGCAGCAGGGCCACTACGACAATCGCGGTGGTGATCACCCTGATTGGCAAAACAACCATCGCGGCGGCCCGCCGCCTCGGGATTTCGGCCCGGTGCGTCAGGTGATCCGTGACAATCATGGCTATTTCGTTCGCGGTGCGCCGCCCCCTCCAGGCATCCATCTGGTCCGTGGCCGCCCGCTGCCCCATGGCTATTACGGCGAGCGCCTGGATAACCGGGCCTTGAGTCGTTTGCCGTATTACCCGGGTTATGAATGGCGTCGTGCCGGCGGTGACATCGTGCTGATCGCGGTGGGCACTGGGATCGTTTACGAAGTGTTGGATGGCGTTCTGTACTGATCGTCAGGCAATAAAAAAGACCGCAGCCTTTACGGGCTGCGGTCTTTTGTTTTCAGGGCTGTTGTTCAGGGCAACTCCAATCCGCCCGAGGCTTTGTGCAGTTTGCGCAGATGTTCGCCGATCTGCTTTACGTTGGCCTCGCTGGCCGCAATCTCGGCTGCTCGTTTGGGCTCCAGCAGCGCGCGCACTTCCTTATCCAGATCGCCGGTCAGTGCCAGCAACTGTTTCTGGCGCTGGCTGCTTTCGGCTTCCAGGCGGCTGAACTCGCTCGGTTGCGGCAGGCCATAACCCCGGGAATCGAGCAGTTCCGCCGGTCGGCTGAGGAAGCCGCTGTTGGCGAGAATTTGCTGCAACGTCGCGTTGGCCTTGTCCATGCCACCGTTCTCCAGCTCCCGGGCGCCGAGGTAGCGTTGCTTGACCTCATCCTGAGCCAGCAGCAGTTGGCGGCGGAAACTGGCCTGTTCCAGCAATAGCAGCGCGGCACTGGTGCGCAGGTCGGCCCGTTCGAACCAGGGGCGACGCTCTTCGGCGGATAGCGAAAGCCATTCTTCAACGGTTGTCTGCTTGATCGGCAATTGCTTCTTCAACACATCGAACATCGCCTGATAACGGTCACGGAACGAGTCAAAGCGATAACCCAGGCGCAGCGCCTCTTTCGGATCATCGAGCACGCTGGTGTCGGCCAGGCCTCGCCCCTTCAGCACTTCCAGCAAACCGTTGGGCATGATGCTGTCGAGGCCGGTCAACCGGGCGTTATTGCTGCCGCTGCGCAGCAGTTTCAAGCCTTCGACCGCACAGTTGTTGGAGAGGAAGAAGTAATTGCCGTCGTAGCTCCAGTGCATTTCGGCAGCGTGTTCGACCACGCCCTCGATTTCGCTGCGAGAGAGATTCAGCGGCACCGAAGCGAGGCTGCGCAGTTCGGTCTTGGTGTATTCGTCGATCACCTGCGCCAGCGGCAGCACGAACAGTCGCGAAGGGTACTTGCCGACCAGCCCGTCCCAGCTCGACAGCTGCACGTCGCCGACGAAAGCGCGGTACGACAACACCAGATGCTGATCCAGATCCAGTCGGCAGTCCGGCCCGCGTGGCCGGCCCGGTGCGCAGATCACCAGACGCAACATGCTGTGGCCCCAACGGCTGACCCAGTTCTGGTTGGCTTCGGCCAACAGGTAATCCACCGCGTACACCCGCTCCGGATCGACCTGGCCCAGAGGCTGTTTGGCAAAGTCGTTGCCGGCATTGAGGAAAGCGAAGGTTTTGGCGCATTCATCCTTTGCTGGCGGTGCCCAGCCGAAGTGTTCCTGGTAATAGCGATACAGCGCCGGGCGACGGCAGGCGTAGCTCGGGTCGAGGAGAAAGTACTCCATGTTGACCGCGACAAACTCCTTCGGGCTGGAGATTTCGTAGAGGTCGGGGCTGCGGGCAATCTGCCGGTTGTGCTGTTCACGTTCGCCACGACGGCCAACGTATTGCTGCCAGCCAGCGAGGTCGAGCAGGCGTGGATCATCGCTGAGGGTGAAGCGCCGACCGTTCTGGCCTCGGCATTCATCGGGAATGCCGATCAGCCCGGCGCTGTTGTGGCGCCGGGTGCAGCGCTGGATCAGCGTGCGTTCGGCCGCCGGCCACAAGCGCGCGCGATCGTAAATATGGGTGATTTCGTGCAGCACCGTCGCCAGCAGTTCTCGGCGAACGGTGCCGTGGGGGCGATTGGTTTTTTCCTTCGCCGCACTGCCGTGGGTGAGGCTGGCGAGCAGTTTGCGGTTCAGGTCCAGTTCGGAGACGAGGGTCGCCTGACCGTAGGCGTTGCCGGGCATGTCGTCGGTCCAGCCGACATCGATGCGCCGATCCAGGCGTTCGATGAAGCTCGGCGGCAATGCCTGCATGGCTTCATCGAGCAGCGCCTGGCTGGCCTGTTGTTGGGCGGGGCTCAAACCATCGGTCTTGAGCCGCAATTGCAGGCCGGCGTGGGCGCTGTTGCCAAGCAGCAACAACGCCCCGGCCAGCAGCCAGGCGCCGAGTGACCTCACAGTGCGAGGATGGCTTCGGCGAGTACCTGATCACTGGCGTCGCGGGCTTCCGGCACGCGGGTGCGCAAGGTCTTGAAGGCCGCTTCCAGGTTTGCACCACGGATATCACCGTCGCTGGCAACGAAACTGGCAGCGTCGTCATGGGCTTCGCGGATGATTTTCGAATCGCGAATCGACGTGGTGGTGTCGGAGGTGAAATCGATGGTGCGCTGGGAGGCGCGGACGATGATGTTACTGGTGGCTACCAGGGTGTGCGCCTGGGCCATATCGGCCAACAACAGCAGGCCAAGGGCGGCAGCAATCAGCGGGCTACGCATGGAACGACTCCGAAAGGACAGGGATGACTATTGGACGAGAATTGCCTGTGCCAGTTCAAGGTCGCTGACATGAAGTTTTGGCCGGCTCTTGCGCAAGTAATGCAGCGCAGATTCGAGCTGTGCGCCGCGCATCTGGCCGTCACTGGCAACGAACGCTGCGGCATCGTCGTGCGCGGCGATGATCAGTTTACGGTCGAACGGTGCGGACGAAACCATGCCCGTGGCCCAGACGCTGACCACGGTGTTCTGTGTGGACACATCGAAGGCGTCTGCCAGAGGAACCCAGCAGGCGGTGAGCAGTACAGAAGGAATAAGCAGATTTGAAAGAAAACGCATGGGACTCGGCAACTGTTGGCGAGTCCCAAGGCTAGCGCAATGCCCGGACTAGAGCCAGCGCCGAAACATCGGGACACGACCGGGGTGTCCCGCGATGCCCCTGTCGCTTAGATCGTCAGAATGGCCTGGGCCAGCTGTGCGTCGGTGGCGTTCAGTTGCGGAGCCTGATGACGGATGTGATCCAGTGCGCTCTCCAGTTTCACGCCACGGATTTCACCTTCGCTGGCCACGAAGCTGGCAGCGTCGTCACGGGCAGCGAGCACGATCTTGTCGTCACGGAAGGACGACGTAACGTCGGAGGTGGCATCTGAAGAAGACTTGAGCGCGCCAACCACGGCGTCGGTGGTCACGATGAAGCTGCTGGCGCTGGCGTTTGCAGCTACGGCCAGCAGGGCGGCGGCGCTAAGAAGACGAAGACGGGACATGGGGGAACTCCTGTGGATAAACCGTATTGAGAGGTGGCTCGGTGTCTGAAGGTCAGACGCCAGTTGCACAGCATTCGCCACGTTCTGAATGGAGCTTAGGCTTCCGTTGCGACTTCGCACAGTGGTCAGGATGCTGGCCTGAACCGATTTATCGTAACTGTACCTGTATTTAGTTAAATTACGAGAACTGTACCTGTTCGATGATCAAGAGTGGATACTCGGTTTTCCTGGCCCATAAACGACAAGACCCGTCGCGGTTTCCCGCGACGGGTCTTGTTTATTCAATTCGGGTTGCTGGCGGTGGGTCTAGCGACCAGAGCCAGCGACGCTGATTAGCGCCAGAACGGCTTGCTCAGCTCTTCGTAGCGTTGTGCTTCGCTGATACCGGCATCGGCCAGCAGACGCGAATCCAGACGAGCCAGTTGGTGGCGGCTGGAGATGCGGCGCTGCCACAACATCAGGTTGGCGATAACGCGCAGAGGCAGGGAAGCCTGGGTTTTTGCAGCTTTGTCTTCGAAGAACAGTTCGGAACTGAGTGTACGTTCCATGGTTGACATCCTTCCGCTTGTGGCGGGATTAGGTAGTGGTTTAACTGGTGCCCATAATCCTCTCGTTTGGCCAGACTCTCTAGATACAGTTCACCTGTATTGTGAGTGACCAGTTAACTGTTTATAGGGGGTGTACGGGTCAAAATTGCGCAAACTGTACCTGTCTGCGCTTATTTGGTGCATTTTGACCCATTTCGATGATGTAAGTAGGTAAAAACTGTAGGAAATGACCGGTACAGCAGTACAGTTTTTGACGATTGCAGTGGTTTTCAAAATCCCGCTGGCGAAACTGTGTTTGCGCCAGCGGAAATCTGTGCGGACTACACCGCCAGCATGCGTCCGGTTTCTTCCAGATTGATGTGCCAGCTCAGGGCGTCACGCAGAATGTGCGGGGTGTGGCCGCCGATCGCGCAGGCTTTGTCGAAGTAGTCGTTCAGCGCCTGGCGGAAGTCCGGGTGCACACAGTTGTCGATGATCACCCGGGCGCGTTCCCGTGGCGCCAGGCCGCGCAGGTCGGCCAGGCCCACCTCGGTCACCAGGATGTCGACGTCATGCTCGGTATGGTCGACGTGGCTGACCATCGGCACCACGCTGGAAATCGCGCCGCCCTTGGCGATCGACTTGGTCACGAACACCGCCAGGTGTGCGTTGCGAGCGAAGTCGCCCGAGCCACCGATGCCGTTCATCATCCGCGTGCCGCAGACGTGGGTCGAGTTGACGTTGCCATAGATGTCGAACTCAAGGGCCGTGTTGATGCCGATGATGCCCAGACGCCGCACCACTTCCGGGTGGTTGGAGATTTCCTGCGGGCGCAACACCAGCTTGTCTTTGTACTTCTCCAGATTGCCGAACACGTCGCTGTTGCGCCGCTCCGACAGGGTGATCGAGCTGCCCGAGGCAAAGCTCAGCTTGCCGGCGTCGATCAGGTCGAAGGTCGAGTCCTGCAGCACTTCGGAATACATGGTCAGGTCTTCGAACGGCGAATCGATCAGCCCGCACATCACCGCGTTGGCAATGTTGCCGATCCCGGCCTGCAACGGCCCGAGCTTGTTGGTCATGCGCCCGGCATCGACTTCCTGCTTGAGGAAGGTGATCAGGTGATCGGCGATGGCTTTGGTATCGACATCCGGCGAGGACACGGTGGACGGCGAGTCCGACTGCTGGGTGATGACGATCGCGACGATCTTCTCCGGCGGGATCGGGATCGCGGTGCTGCCGATGCGGTCGTCGACCTTTACCAGCGGAATCGGCGTGCGGGTCGGGCGATAGGTCGGAATATAGATGTCATGCAGACCTTCGAGGTTGGCGTTGTGCGCCAGGTTGATCTCGACGATCACGTGTTTGGCGAAGATCGCGAAGCTCGCCGAGTTGCCCACCGAAGTGGTCGGCACGATGTGGCCCTGTTCGGTGATGGCCACGGCTTCGATGACGGCGATGTCCGGCAGCTTCAGTTGCTGGTTGCGCAATTGCTCGACGGTTTCCGACAGGTGCTGGTCGATGAACATCACTTCGCCGGCGTTGATTGCCTTGCGCAAGGTGCTGTCGACCTGAAACGGCATGCGCCGGGACAGCACGCCAGCCTCGGTCAGTTGCTTGTCGAGGTCGTTGCCCAGACTGGCGCCGGTCATCAGGCTGATCTTCAGCGGCGTGACCTTGGCTCGCTCGGCCAGCGCATGGGGCACGGCCTTGGCTTCGCCGGCGCGGGTGAAGCCGCTCATGCCGACGGTCATGCCGTCCTCAATCAGCGCAGCGGCGTCGGCGGCGCTCATCACTTTATCCAACAACGAAGGCAGGCGAATACGGTCACGGTACATGGATTATTTTCTCGGGCAGCGAGTAGCAGGATGCGCAGTCTAGTGAATTTCGCGAGCGCCTGTCCCGCTACCAAGGTCGCAAACGAGGCGTCTATTTAGCGGGTTTCAAGTAAAACACCGTTACTGGATCTGCAACAACGTGGCAAATTGTCCGACGGTTTGCGCAAACAAAAACGCCCCGACAAGTCGGGGCGTCCGGTAAGCAGAGAGCGAGTTACTCGACCGCTTTGACCATGTCTTCGATGACTTTTTTCGCGTCGCCGAACACCATCATGGTCTTGTCCAGGTAGAACAGTTCGTTGTCCAGACCGGCATAGCCGCTGGCCATCGAGCGCTTGTTGACGATGATGGTCTTGGCCTTGAACGCTTCGAGGATCGGCATGCCGGCAATCGGCGATTTCGGATCGTTCTTGGCGGCCGGGTTCACCACGTCGTTGGCGCCGAGCACCAGCACCACGTCGGCCTGACCGAACTCGGAGTTGATGTCTTCCATCTCGAACACCTGGTCGTACGGCACTTCGGCCTCGGCCAGCAGTACGTTCATGTGGCCAGGCATCCGACCGGCCACCGGGTGGATCGCGTATTTCACGGTCACGCCATGGTGGGTCAGCTTCTCTGTCAGCTCTTTCAATGCGTGCTGTGCACGGGCCACCGCCAGGCCGTAACCCGGAACGATGATCACGGTGTCGGCGTTGGTCAGCAGGAACGTCGCGTCGTCAGCCGAACCGGATTTCACCGGACGGGCTTCCTTCTCACCGGCAGGACCGGCGTCTGCTGTATTGCCGAAACCGCCGAGCAATACATTAAAGAAGGAACGGTTCATCGCCTTGCACATGATGTACGAGAGGATCGCACCGCTCGAACCCACCAGCGAGCCGGCAATGATCAGCATCGAGTTGTTCAGCGAGAAGCCGATACCCGCCGCTGCCCAGCCGGAATAGCTGTTGAGCATCGACACCACCACCGGCATGTCGGCGCCGCCGATCGGGATGATGATCAGCACGCCCATGACGAACGCCAGAGCCAGCATCAGGGCGAACGCGGCGAGGTTGCCGGTCAACATGAAGGTAACACCGAGGATCAGCGTCGCCAGCCCCAGTACCGCGTTCAGCTTGTGCTGACCGCTGAACTGTACCGGTGCACCCTGGA
Source organism: Pseudomonas sp. 22082 (assembly GCF_052046055.1). NCBI lineage: Bacteria > Pseudomonadati > Pseudomonadota > Gammaproteobacteria > Pseudomonadales > Pseudomonadaceae > Pseudomonas > Pseudomonas sp. 22082. Next base: position 6,220 of record NZ_JBQEQB010000011.1, on the reverse strand, counting down.
ACAGACGGAACTTGTATTTGCCCGACAGCTTGCCGAAGGCGATCACCGAACCGGAGAAGGTGATTGCACCGATGGCTGCGCCGAGGAACAGCTCCAGACGGTTACCCGCCGGGATCGAGTCACCCAGTTGCTTGACGATGCCCAGCGACTGCGGCTCGACCACCGCCGCAATGGCGATGAACACCGCTGCCAGACCGATCATGCTGTGCATGAACGCAACCAGTTCCGGCATCTTGGTCATTTCAACGCGCTTGGCCATGATCGAACCGGCGGTGCCGCCGATCAGCAGGCCGACGATCACGTAACCGATGCCTGCGGTCGCCAGCTCAGCGCCCAGCTTATAGATGAGGCCGACAGTGGTGATGATTGCCAGCGCCATGCCGAGCATGCCGAACAGGTTGCCGCGGCGCGACGTGGTCGGGTGCGACAAACCCTTGAGGGCCTGAATGAAGCAGATCGACGCGATCAGGTAGAGCGTCGTGACGAGGTTCATGCTCATTACTTAGGCGCCTCTTCTTTTGCTTTCGGGGCTTTCTTCTTGAACATCTCAAGCATGCGGCGGGTGACCAGGAAGCCACCGAACACGTTGACCGCGGCCAGTGCCACGGCGAGAGTGCCCATGGTCTTGCCCAGCGGGGTGACGGTCAGGGCTGCAGCGAGCATGGCGCCGACGATCACGATCGCCGAAATGGCGTTGGTCACTGCCATCAAAGGCGTGTGCAGCGCGGGTGTAACGTTCCAGACCACGTGATAACCGACATAAATCGCCAGCACGAAGATGATCAGGTTGTAGATACCGGGGGAGATAAGCTCTTCCATCGTCTGAATCCCTGCTTAGGCGTTTTTGCGGATGACTTGGCCGTCGCGGCACATCAGGCACGCAGCGACGATGTCGTCTTCGAGGTTAACTTCGAACTGGCCTTCTTTGGTGAAGACCAGCTTCAGGAAGTCCAGCAGGTTGCGTGCGTACAGCGCCGAGGCGTCTGCGGCGACTTCACCGGCGAGGTTGGTCGGGCCGACGATGGTCACGCCGTTCTCGATCACGACCTGATCGGCCACGGTCAGCGGGCAGTTGCCACCCTGTGCTGCCGCGAGGTCGATGACCACCGAGCCGGGTTTCATCTGCGCGACGGTGTCCGCACTCAGCAGCGTCGGTGCCTTGCGGCCCGGGATCAGTGCGGTGGTGATGACAATGTCAGCCTGCTTGGCGCGCTCGTGCACGGCCTGGGCCTGACGCTGCATCCAGCTCGCCGGCATCGGGCGTGCGTAGCCGCCGACGCCGACCGCGCATTCGCGTTCTTCATCGGTCTCGTAAGGCACGTCGACGAACTTGGCGCCGAGGGATTCGATCTGTTCCTTCACGGCCGGACGTACGTCGGACGCTTCGATGACGGCACCCAGACGTTTCGCCGTGGCAATCGCCTGCAACCCGGCCACACCAGCCCCCAGAATCAGCACGCGCGCCGCTTTCACGGTGCCCGCAGCGGTCATCAGCATCGGCATGAAGCGCGGATAGTAGTGAGCAGCCAGCAGCACGGCTTTATAGCCGGCAATGTTCGCCTGGGACGACAACACGTCGAGGCTCTGGGCCCGGGAGGTACGTGGCGCCGCTTCCAGGGAGAACGCGGTAATCCCGCACTCGGCCATCTTCGCGATGGTGTCGTTGTTGAACGGGTTGAGCATGCCCACCAGCACCGTTCCGCGCTTGATCAGCGTCAGTTCGGCATCGCTTGGCGCGACCACTTTGAGAATCAGCTCGGCGCCAAACGCGTCATTGGCACTGCCAATGGTTGCGCCTGCCGCTTCATAGGCACTGTCGACAACGCTGGCTTTAACGCCGGCGCCGGTTTGCACAGTGACCTTATGACCTTGGCTGATCAGCTTTTTAATGGTTTCCGGGGTTGCAGCAACCCGTGTTTCACCGGTCTGGGTTTCGAGAGGAACACCAATGTGCACGTCAAATCTCCTGCGTGATCTTATTGAGTAAACCCATGCACTACGGATGGTGCGACTGGGGCGGCCGATCAGCACGATCCCGCCAAATCAGGGCGGGGCGCGGCATTTTGCAGGCGAAGTTTATGCCCTTCAAGGGATTATGACGGGTGACGGAAAATTAACTACAAGTCATCCCGTGACCGAATGTCGCAGATGGCCAGTTGAATCCCTTGCAGGCCGTGCCTTTCAAGGAGTCTGGATGAATTTGAAGAATTTTCTCATCGGTGACGTGAATAGGCCGCAATGCGTCGCGAATGAGGGCGCAAAGCCACGTCGTCAGGCGCTTGTGGGACGTCTGTACGACTTTCGGATACAGTCTGTCTATTTGCGACAAATAGTTATATCTGTAGGGCTTTGATTTTCCTGACTACGAGGTTAGTAATCGCTGGAGCCCTTTATCCTTCTGGGTTGTAGCTGTGTGCCTGGTTCACCAGCCAATCGCGAAAAGCCTTGAGTGACGCCGATTCGACCTTTCGCTCCGGAATCATCAGGTAATACGCCTTGATGCTGGAGAGTGCGTTCGGGTTGGCAATCACCAGGCGTTTTTCGGCCAGTTCGCGCTGAATCAGGAACGGTGGGATCAGCGCGATGCCCATGTCGTGCATGGCCGCCTGAGCCAGCATGGAGAATAGTTCGTAGCGCGGACCTGTCATGTCGCGTGGGATGTTCAGGTGTTGCGAGTTGAACCACTGTCGCCAGGCGTAGGGACGGGTGGTTTGCTGGAGGAGCGGCAGATCGGCGATTTCTTCGGGTGTCAGACTGTTCTTGTCACCAAGCAAGGCAGGGCTGCACACCGGCATCGGATTCTCGCCCATCAACCTGTGGGATTCGGTACCGGACCAGTCGGCATCGCCAAAGTAGATGGCGGCATCGAAGTCAGTGTCGGCAAACAGGAACGGGCGCGTGCGGTTGGTCAGGTTGACCGTTACCTCCGGGTGCTTGAGCTGGAAGTCCTTCAGTCTTGGCAGCAGCCACTGCGTGCCGAAGGTGGGTACCACAGCGAGTTCGATCACGTTGGTACCTTGCTGACCCATCACCGACAGGGTGTCGCGCTCTACGGCATCGAGCTGGGTCGCTACCCGACGGCTGTATGAAAGCCCCGCTTCCGTCAGCTTCACTCCGCGACGCGAGCGCCGGAAAAGTTCGACGCTGAGGAAATCTTCCAGGCTGGCGATCTGTCGACAAATGGCGCCCTGGGTGAGGGAAAGTTCTTCGGCGGCCCTGGTAAAGCTCTCGTGACGGGCAGCGGCCTCGAAGCTGATCAGGGCGGTGGTGCTGGGGATCTTGCGACGCATGTACGTCAACCTCACTAATACATTGCTTAATCGGCATTTCGCGACGTTTCGGAGTGAGAAATTAGCACAACAGGATGCGAAATCCTCGTTTGCCGGGACAGCGAAGCGGGCCTAGGATCAATGCCACGTTAATTCACCCGATTTGCGAGGACTCACTCATGGGCGGTAAAGCTAGCTTCAACTGGATCGATCCCCTGCTGCTGGATCAACAGCTGACTGAAGAAGAACGCATGATCCGCGACACTGCCGAGCAATTCGCCCAGCAGAGCCTCGCTCCACGTGTTCTTGAAGCCTTCCGCCATGAGAAGACCGATCCGGCGATATTCCGTGAAATGGGTGAGGTCGGCCTGTTGGGCGCGACCATCCCCGAGCAGTACGGTGGCAGCGGCCTCAACTACGTCAGCTATGGCCTGATTGCCCGTGAAGTCGAGCGTGTCGACTCCGGCTACCGTTCGATGATGAGTGTGCAGTCTTCGCTGGTGATGGTGCCGATCAACGAGTTCGGCACCGAAGCACAGAAGCAGAAGTACTTGCCGAAACTGGCTTCCGGCGAGTGGATCGGTTGCTTCGGTCTGACCGAGCCAAATCACGGTTCCGACCCGGGCGCGATGATTACGCGTGCACGCAAAGTCGACGGCGGCTACAGCCTGACCGGCGCCAAGATGTGGATCACCAACAGCCCGATCGCCGATGTGTTCGTGGTGTGGGCCAAAGATGATGCTGGCGATATTCGCGGCTTCGTTCTTGAGAAGGGCTGGAAAGGCCTGAGTGCTCCGGCGATTCACGGCAAGGTTGGCCTGCGGGCTTCGATCACCGGCGAAATCGTCATGGACAACGTGTTCGTGCCGGAAGAGAACATCTTCCCGGATGTACGTGGTCTGAAAGGTCCGTTCACCTGCCTCAACTCCGCACGTTATGGCATTTCCTGGGGGGCGCTGGGCGCGGCCGAGTTCTGCTGGCACACCGCTCGCCAGTACACCCTGGATCGTCAACAGTTCGGTCGTCCGCTGGCCGCCACTCAGTTGATCCAGAAGAAGCTGGCTGACATGCAGGCCGAGATCACTTTGGCACTGCAAGGCTGTCTGCGTCTGGGTCGCATGAAGGACGAAGGCACTGCTGCCGTTGAAATCACTTCGATCATGAAGCGCAACTCTTGCGGCAAGTCTCTCGAGATCGCCCGCATGGCGCGTGACATGTTGGGCGGCAACGGGATCTCTGATGAGTTCGGTGTGGCCCGTCACCTGGTCAACCTGGAAGTGGTGAATACCTATGAAGGTACGCACGACGTTCACGCACTGATCCTCGGTCGTGCTCAGACCGGCCTGCAGGCGTTCTATTAATAGGAGAGCGACCATGGGCGCGCTGTCGCATCTGCGGGTACTGGATTTATCGCGAGTGCTGGCCGGCCCGTGGGCTGGTCAGATCCTGGCCGATCTCGGAGCGGAAGTGATCAAGGTCGAGCGCCCGGGTAATGGTGACGATACCCGCGCCTGGGGGCCGCCCTTCCTGAAAGACGCTTACGGCGAGAACACCAGCGAGGCGGCTTATTACCTGTCGGCCAATCGTAACAAGCAATCGGTGACGATCGACTTCACGCGTCCCGAGGGTCAGAAGCTGGTACGGGAGTTGGCCGCCAAGTCCGACATCCTTATCGAAAACTTCAAGGTGGGTGGTCTGGCGGCTTATGGCCTGGATTACGAGTCGCTGAAGGCAATCAATCCGGATCTGGTCTATTGCTCGATCACCGGCTTCGGTCAAACCGGACCGTATGCCAAGCGTGCGGGTTATGACTTCATGATCCAGGGCCTCGGCGGTCTGATGAGCCTGACCGGGCGACCCGAAGGTGATGAGGGTGCCGGGCCGGTGAAGGTGGGTGTGGCGCTCACGGATATCCTGACGGGGCTGTATTCGACCGTAGCGATTCTGGCGGCGCTGGCCCACCGTGATCACGATGGTGGTGGGCAGCATATCGATATGGCTTTGCTGGATGTGCAGGTGGCATGCCTTGCCAACCAGGCGATGAACTACCTGACGACGGGCACTGCGCCAAAGCGGCTGGGTAATGCGCATCCGAACATCGTGCCGTATCAGGATTTTCCTACGGCTGACGGTGACTTCATTCTCACGGTGGGTAATGACGGGCAGTTCCGCAAGTTCGCCGAAGTGGCGGGGCAACCGCAGTGGGCGGACGATCCGCGTTTCGCGACTAATAAGCTGCGAGTGGCGAATCGGGCCGTCCTGATTCCGCTGATCCGCCAGGCGACCGTCTTCAAGACCACCGCAGAGTGGGTGAGTCAGCTGGAGCAGGCGGGCGTGCCATGCGGGCCGATCAATGATCTGTCACAGGTGTTCGAGGATCCGCAGGTGAAATCGCGCGGGTTGGCGATCGAGCTGCCTCACGCGCTGGCGGGGATGGTGCCGCAGGTGGCTAGCCCGATTCGGTTGTCGCGGACTCCTGTCGAGTATCGCCGTGCGCCTCCTTTGTTGGGGGAGCATACCTTGGAGGTTTTGCAGCGGGTGCTGGGGCTGGGAGCGGGTGCAGTGGCTGCGATGACAGAGGATGGAGTGCTCTGAGAGTTCTCTCTATATAGAAGGGATATTGAATCCTTCTTCTATATAGAGGGAGTTGGATGTTTTTTGGTCTATCTGCAAGTTATTGAAAGAAAAGCGAAATTAAGGGTTGACGGCAGATTCTGAGTCTCTATAATTCGCCCCACTTCCGGCGCAGTCGAAACGGAAAACTCCTTGAGATTCAATGAGTTAAGTATGTTTCGAGAGTGGATCGCTTCAGTTCATCGAAGCCAGGAAGGAGTTGGAAATGCCGGTTTTTCTGGTGCTTTCAACGGTTCGATCTTCTCGGTCGAAAGCGGAGAAAAGAGGTGTTGACAGCAGCGTGTAACGCTGTAGAATTCGCCTCCCGCTAACGAGAG
>NZ_JBQEQB010000010.1:167706-207487 GCF_052046055.1 Pseudomonas sp. 22082 | reverse complement strand
GGCGCCGTTGGCAGTCGGGTGCGCTTCGTTGTCGACCAGGGTGTAGCTGTAGCTGACAACACCGGTGGCGGCGTTGAAACCGGTGATGGTCAGGGTGCTGCCCAACGGAGTGACGATGGATTGCGGGAAACCTGCCGCCACGCCATTGGTGACCACGGCGATGCCGCCGATGGTCAGCGTGGTGACGCCGTCCAGTGCGGTGATGGTGAAGGTGCCGCTTTGGGTCAGGGCTCCCGAGTCCGGGTCGCTGCCGTCGCCGAGGTTTTTTTCGTAGACGGTGAGTTCACCGCCCTCGACGTTCAACCCGTTGATGATCACAGGGTCGTCGTTGTTGTGGATCTGCAAAACGAGGTTCGCGGTGCTGGTGTCACCGTCGGCATCGGTCAGGGTGTAAGTGAAAGTCTCGGTGCCATTGCCACCGCCATGCAGATTCTTGAAGTCCGCATCACTGGTATTGAGCGTGTAGGTGTAGGTGCCGTTGGCGTTGAGCACCAACGTGCCGTAAGTGCCGATGAAGGTGCCGGGGGTGATCGGGCCGGCGTTGTCGCCGACAGGTACACGGTCGGCGCCTTGCACGTCGTTGGTCAGGACGTTGCCGGTCAGGGTCAGTTGGGTCTCTGAGGCCGTGCCATTGTTGTCATCGAACGCTTTCGGGACATCGTCGGTAATGTTGACGTCGAGCGTGCCGGTCGCGGTGTCGCCATTGCTGTCGCCGGCAATCACAGTGAACTGTTCGCTGAGGTTGTTCGTCCCGTCGCCCGCCGCGTGGGTTTCGTTGCCGTTGAGGGTGTAGCTGTAGCTGACCGTGCCGGTGGCCGGGTTGTAGCCGGTGATGGTCAGGGTGTTGCCCAGTTGCGTGGTGATCGATTGCGGGAAACCGATCGGCACGCCACCGACGATCACGTTAATGCCGCCGATGCTCAGGCTGCTCAGACCGTCCGGCGCCGACACCGTGAAGCTGCCGGTCTGGGTCAGCGCGCCAGGGTTGGCAGCGGAACCGTCGGGCAGATTGGCTTCGTTAAGATTCAATTCGCCACCGGCAACAGACAGCCCGGTGAGTGTTACCGGGTTGTTGACTGGCGGTGGTGGTGGGGCGATCGGCGTGGTGTCGTCACCGTTGTCGATCACCGCGTTGTGGCGTTCTTCGGGAAACTCGGGAATGCCATTGAAACCGGCGGTGGGGAAACCGATGACCGGATCAACCCGGCCCGCCACTTCAGTCAACAACACGAAACTGTGGCCGCCACCCAGCGCGCCCGGCGCACCACCGGTGGCGCCAGGACCAGCCGCCGTCGCTTCGGCGGATTGGGTCGGGTCATCGCCGGCGGCAATGGCTTTCTGGATCTGTTCGACGTCGGTCAGTTGCGACTCGCTCGGGGTCACCGCTTCCGGTGCATTGACGTGAGCCGCCTGATCGGCGAGCAACTGGCCGGTCATGGTCAGGCTGCTGTCGCGGCCGAGGGTCAGTTCCTGGCCGTTTTGCAGATGAACGGCAACCGCCCCCTGCGCCCCGGTGATCAATTGATCCCCTGCAAACAGACGATCGCCTTCGACCAGTGCGCGACGAGTGCCGTCCGCCGACTGAGCGAAAACCTGACCAATGACTTTAGTGACGATCCCGATGAGCGTTGCCATGTGCATTCCTCCGCTGCCGACCACCGTCGGCGCTGGTTTGCGAAGCAGCCCATGGCTCAAGCGGGTTGTCGGGGCGACGCTCGCACCTCGACAGTTCGTTTCGCAGGTTGTGCAGGTTCAGAAACTCCAGCGAAATCAAGCACTTGGAATCTCTGTTCGCTGCAGCAGGCCCACTAGCGCTACGTAACGGTGGTGAATCACCCGAGTGACAAAAATCTGTCGCTCATCAGCCGCTACGCGTCCCTCCCCTTTAGCAGTACTTCGCCGTATGTCGCAAAGTGAGTGGAACTTTCCTCAAGCCTTTCTGTGCTCCCTAAAGCGCATAAAACAAAGGCTTTCGAGTGGAACAATGTGCTGGATTTGGCGAACCGCATAAGTTTTTTTTGGCATAACCCTTATGAAAATTTTTTCTTAGCTACGCTTCAGGATGTTCTTAGCTCTGTTGTTACAGGCATGAAACGCTTTTTACTAAAAATATCGTCAATAAATTGGCGACAGCGAAACACCATCAGGACTCAGGGAGATGCACCCATGCGCGTACTAACCCCCCTCTGCAGCGCGGTTTTGCTGGCCATGGCTTGCACTTCCCAAGCCCAGGCCATGAACCTCACCGAAGCGATCCAGAGCACCATCGCTACCCACCCCGAACTGGCCTCGCGCGTGGATGCGCGCCTGTCGGCTGATGAACAGGTGAAGGTCGCCAAGGGCGGCTTCTATCCGTCGGTGGATCTGAACGCTGCTTACGGGCGCGGCTACAGCGACAACACCAACACCCGGGCCTTCGGTAACCACCACACCGAAATCCTCAATTACACCCAGTCCGAGCTGCGGCTGCGGCAGATGCTGTTCGACGGTTTCAACACCGCCAACGAAGTCGAACGCACCAAGGGCGTTTCCAACTCACGCGCCTATTACGCGCAAGGCACCGCCCAGGATCTGGCCCTGCGCACCATCGAGGTCTACCTCGAAGTGCTCAAGCGTCGCGAACTGGTGACCCTGGCCAAGAACAACCTGCAGGCGCACTTGCGGGTCAACGACCAGATTGGCCTGCGCACCGAGCGCGGGGTGGGCAGCACCGCCGACTCCGATCAATCGGTGGCCCGGAAGGCGCTGGCGCAGAACAACCTCGACACCGCCGAAGTCGATCTGGCGGATGCCGAATCCAACTTCTACAGCGTGGTCGGGCGCATGCCGGATGAGCTGGAAACCCCAGCCTCGACCCGCGGCGAATTGCCCGCCACCTTGCCTGAAGCCCAGCAGAGCATGGTCGAGAACAACCCGTATCTGAAATCCGCCCAGGCTGACGTGCAATCGGCGGAGAGCCAGTACGAAGTCGCCAAGTCGCCGTTCTACCCGCGCTTCGACGCGGAAGCCGCCGTCGGCGCCAACAATAACGTGCAGGGTGACGAGGGCCACGACAACGAATGGCGGGTCGGCGTGGTGATGAACTACAACCTGTTCCGTGGCGGCAGCGACAAGGCGCGACTGGCCTCCGATGCGCACCAGATCAACCAGGCGATGGACATCCGCAACAACGCCCTGCGCCAGCTCAACGAGAACATTCACCTGGCGTGGAACGCCATGCTTAACGCCAAGAAACAGACCCCGACCGCCCGCGAATACGCCGAGACCACCAAGCGTGTGCGCGCTGCGTATCAGGATCAGTTCGGCCTCGGCCAGCGCACCCTGCTGGACGTGCTCGACAGTGAAAACGAGCTGTACAACGCCAACCGTCGCTACACCGAAATCCGCTACACCGAGGAATACTCGATGTACCGCGTGCTGGCGAACATGGGCCAGTTGTTAAGCAAGCAGCGGGTGGTGCTGCCGGCCGATGCGATTGCTGCGACCGAGGTGAAAAACGAAGCGCGCTTGCCTGAACTGAAGTAGTTCCGATGATGTAGTGCCAGGGGAGCGATCAATATGACCAGCATGCAACCCGGTAACACCGGGATCGATCCGCGGCTGAGCTTCGATGACCCGTTGCTCGACGGTCTGTTGATCCTCTGCAAACTGCACGGCGCGACGGTCAGTCGCGCCAGCCTGAGCGCCGGGCTGCCCCTGGACAAACAACGCCTGAGCCTCGACCTGCTGCCGCGCGCCGCAGCCCGGGCCGGGTTGCAGGCGCGCTTGCTGCGCCGGGAACTCAAGGACATCTCACCGCTGAATCTGCCGGTGCTGTTACTGCTGGGCAACGGGCGCACGGCAGTGCTGCGGCGTTTTAGCGAAGACGGCAAGGCGCTGATCCTGCCCAGCGAAGCCGACGGCGGCGAGCAATGGGTCAGCCGTGAAGAACTCACCGAACACTACAGCGGCCAGGCCCTGTTCGCCCGGCCACGGCATGAACTGGAAGACCTGCGCTCGCCATTGGTGCCACGGGTGCAGGCGTGGTTTCGCGACACCCTGAAGCTGTCGAAATGGCTGTACAGCGACGCGATTCTTGCCAGCTTCCTGATCAACCTGCTGGGCCTGATGGTGCCGTTGTTCGTCATGCAGACCTACGACCGCGTGGTGCCGAACCAGGCCACCTCGACCCTGTGGGTGCTGTCGATCGGGCTGCTGATCGGCACCGGTTTCGAACTGGTGCTGCGAGTGGTGCGTGCGCACCTGCTGGACACCGCCGGCAAGAAAACCGACGTGATCCTTTCCGCAACTTTATTCGAACGCATCACCGGCATGGCGATGAAGGCCCGGCCGGCGACCATCGGCGGCTTCGCCCAGAGCATTCACGACTTCCAGGGCCTGCGCGAATTCCTTACCGCCGTGACCCTGACCAGCCTGATCGACCTGCCCTTCGTGGTGTTGATGCTGGTGGTGATCGGCCTGCTCGGTGGCTGGCTGGTGGTGATTCCGCTGCTGGCGTTTCCGATCACGATCGTGTTCGCGATGATCATTCAGGCTCGCCTGCGCGACACCGTGCAGAAAAGCCTGAGCCTCGGCGCCGAGCGTCAGGCATTGCTGATCGAAACCCTCGGCGGCCTGGAAACCCTCAAGGCGTGCAGCGCCGAAAGCGAGCGCCAGCACAAATGGGAAAGCACCCACGGCGCCCTCACCCGCCTCGACAGCCACGCGCGTAATCTCTCGGCGCTGGCCACCAACGGCACGCTGTTCATCCAGCAGTTTTCCGGGATGGCGACGATTGTGGCCGGGGTCTACAGCATCATCGCCGGCAATCTCAGTGTCGGCGCACTGGTGGCGACTTACATGCTCGGCAGCCGCGTGCTGGCGCCGCTGGGCCAGATCGCCGGGCTGATCACCCGCTACCAGCAAGCGCAACTGACCATGAAAAGCACCGATGCGCTGATGTCCCTGCCTCAGGAACGCGACGGCAAACAGCGGCCGCTGGAGCGCACGCAACTGCAAGGTGCGCTGGACGCCAACGCGGTGACCTTCCACTACAACGGCCAGAACGCCCCGGCCCTGAGCAACGTCAGTTTCAGCGTCAGACCCGGCGAACGGATCGGCATCATCGGCCGCAGCGGCTCGGGCAAAAGCACCCTGGCGCGACTGGTGATGGGCTTCTACGAACCGGACGAAGGCCAGTTGCTGCTCGACGGCCTCGACCTGCGGCAACTGGATGTCGCCGACCTGCGCCAGCAGATCGGTTACGTCGCCCACGACCTGCCGCTGCTGGCCGGCAGCCTGCGTGACAACCTGACCCTCGGCGCGCGCTACATCAGCGATTCGCGGATGCTTGAAGTGGCCGAACTGACCGGCGTCACCGAGCTCGCCCGGCAGCACCCGCAAGGCTTCGACCGGCCGGTGGGCGAGCGCGGGCAATTGCTCTCCGGCGGCCAGCGCCAGGCAGTGTTGCTGGCGCGGGCGCTGTTGCTCGACCCACCGATCATGCTGCTCGACGAACCCACCAGCGCCATGGACAACAGCAGCGAAGACGTCTTGCGCCAGAAGCTGCACGGCTGGGTGCAGGGCAAAACCTTGTTGCTGGTCACCCACCGCACTTCAATGCTGAGCCTGGTGGACCGATTGCTGGTGCTGGACAACGGCCGGATCGTCGCCGACGGTCCGAAAGAAGCGGTCATCGATGCGCTGCGCAAGGGCCGGGTCGGCTCGGCAGCGGTCTAGGAGTTACCCCATGTCGGCTTCCTCACCTTCAAAACCCCGCGGTTATTTCGACAGCTTCGGTAAAAGCGCCGAAGCCGAATTCATGCCGGAAACCGCCGGCGCCTCGCTGCAGGATTCGCCACGCTGGTCGCGCATCACCGTGTGGCTGGCGGCGGCGCTGCTGATCAGTGCGCTGGTCTGGGCCAAGTTCGCGGTGTTGCAGGAAGTGACCATGGGCGAAGGCAAGGCGATTCCGTCGAGCAAGGTCCAGGTGATCCAGAACCTCGAGGGCGGGATCGTCACCGAGATCTTCGTGCGCGAAGGACAAATGGTCGATAAGGGCGACAAACTGCTGCGCCTGGACGACACGCGGTTTCTGTCGAACAAGGGTGAGAGCGAGGCCGATCGTTATGCCTTGACCGCGCAGGTCGAACGCTTGTCCGCTGAAGCCGAAGGCCGGCCGTTCAAGCTCTCGGACGAAGTGATCGCCAAGGCGCCGCAAGTGGCCGAGGACGAGCGTTCGCTGTACGAGCAACGGCAGCGGCGGCTGGCCAGCGAACAGAGAACCCTCAGCGAACAGCTGCGGCAGAAGACTCAGGAGCTGGCGGAGTTTCGCTCGAAACAGGGGCAATACAGTTCGAGCCTGGCGCTGGTCAATCAGGAAATGAACATGTCCGAACCGCTGGTCAAGACCGGTGCCGTGTCGCCGGTGGAGATCTTGCGGCTCAAGCGCAGTGCGGTGGAAATCCGCGGTTCCCTGAACGCCACGACCCTGGCCATTCCCCGCGCCGAATCGGCCATCGCCGAGATCCGCAGCAAGATCGACGAATCGGAACAGACCTTCCGCTCCGAAGCGGCCAAGGAGCTCAACGAGAAACGCACCGACCTGTCGAAAATCACCGCGTCGAGCATCGCCATCGACGACCGTGTCAGCCGCACCACCGTGACTTCGCCGGTGCATGGGGTGATCAAGCAAATGAAGGTCAACACCATCGGCGGCGTGGTGCAGCCGGGCAGTGACATGGTGGAAATCGTGCCGCTGGAAGACAACCTGCTGATCGAAGCCAAGGTCCGCCCTCAGGACGTGGCGTTCCTGCATCCGGGCCAGAAAGCCATGGTCAAGTTCAGCGCCTACGACTACACGATCTACGGCGGGCTGAGCGCGAAGCTTGAGCTGATCGGCGCCGATACGATTACCGATGACAAGGGCAACAGCTTCTACCTGATCCAGGTGCGCACCGACAAAAACCACCTGGGCGGGGATGTGAAACCGCTGCTGATCATTCCGGGGATGGTGGCGACGGTGGACATCATTACCGGGGAGAAAAGTGTGCTGGATTACCTGCTCAAACCGGTGCTGAAAGCCCGGACCGAGGCGATGCGCGAGCGCTAGCCTCATCTGATCGTTCCCACGCTCCGCGCGGGAACGATCAACACCGCTTACTTTCCAGAATGATTACGCAGGAAAGTCTCCTCCCCCATCGCCGCAATCTGCCCTTCGATCAGCGCCTCGAACGGCTTGAGCAGCGGCTCGAACGACGCCGGCGCCTCCAGGGTCTGCAACGCCTGAACAATCGCCTCGATGGTCGACAACGCCCCCGGCTCCGGAGCCTTGCGCAGCCGGTACCGCGAAACCCCACCCTCGGCCAGCGTCACCCGCGGCAACGCCGCCAGCAAGGGGTTGAGGTGAAGCATCTTGCGCGCCTTGCGCCACGTGCCGTCCGGCACCACCAGCAACAGCGGTTCATCGGACGCGGTGTAAGCCTGCATCGGCTGCGCATCATCCGCCGGGAACAGCAATCTCGCCTGATACCCCGGCCGGTTCAGCAGCGCGGGCAAATCCTCGAACACTTCGCCGACAATCAGCTCGGCATTGTTCAACCCGAGCGCCGCCAGGCGTGCCGTGTTGAGCGCGTGATTGACCTCGCTCGGGTGCTGCAACAGCAATACTCGGGTGCGGCTGTCGAGGCTGGGGATCAGCGGGCACAGGCAATGAGTTTGTGGGCGCAGGCAGCGCGGGCATTGGGGTCTGGACATGTTCTTATGCCTGATTGAGCTGCGCTTTGAGCAGATCGCGGAAGGTCTGGATCAGCGGCTCGCGGCTGCGGCCACGGCGCATGATCATGGAAAACGGCGCCTGATAGCCGAAGGTGGCCGGCAGCAGCACCCGCAGGTCGCCCTTGTCGGCCCAGGCCTGGGCGTAGTGCTCCGGCAGGTAACCGATGTAGGCCCCGGACAGCACCAGAATCAGCTGCGCTTCCATACTTTCCACGGTCGCGGCGCTGTGTTTGAAACCGTGGCGGGCCAGTTCGGCCTGGCTCCAGTAACCGCGTCCGACCATGCGTTGCTGGGTGATGACCTGTTCGGGAATCCGCCGTTCGTTGAACAGCGGGTGCCGGTTGCTGCAATACAGCCAGTGCTGCTCGCGGTACAGCGGCATGTACACCAGACCGCTCATGCGCGTGGAGAACGCGCCGATGGCCAGGTCGAGGCGGTTGTCCTGCACGCCGAGTTGCAGTTCATACGGGCTCATCACCGACAGATGCAAATGCACCGCCGGGTGTTCCTGGCTGTAGGCGCCGATGGCTTCGGCGAACGGCAAGGCCTTGTCGCTGACCGTGGAGTCGATCACCCCGAGGTTGAGGGTGCCGCGCAACTCGCCCTTGAGCGCGGCGGCGTATTGCTCGAAACCTTCAAGCTCCGCGAGCAGGCGCAGGGTTTCCTGATGGAACAGCTCGCCCTTGCTGGTCAGGCTGAAACCGCCGCGCCCGCGATGGCACAGCACCAGACCCAGCGCGGCTTCGAGCTGACTCATGTAGGTGCTGATCGCCGAGGTCGACAGGTTGAGTTCCTGCTGCGCGTTGGCAAACCCCTGATGACGCACGACGCTGACGAAGATGCGCAACAGTTTCAGGTCGGGTAAAGCGTTGGCCATGTCCACTCCAAGGATCGTTCTCCATAGATCGTTCCCACGCTCTGCGTGGGAATGCCGCTCAGGACGCTCTGCGTCCGCTTCACGGCTGTGACGCGGAGCGTCACGGGATGCATTCCCACGCCGAGCGTGGGAACGATCAGCGAGAAGTCTATCCATCTCCCTCGCATTAGTTTAGAAATTTCTGAACTAAGTATTTGCCCGTAGCGATTCTTCCGCCCCACTACATTTCGCAGAATCGACCCACAGCGGTGCCCGTGACCTTGCGAATGCGGTGCGCCGACATAAATAAAACAAAGACGATGAGGCCCTACCCGTGGACAAGATTCTTCACCAACCACTGGGCGGCAACGAAATGCCGCGCTTCGGCGGCATCGCCACCATGCTCCGACTCCCCCATGTACCGACCGCTGCCGGTCTGGACGCTGCCTTCGTTGGTGTGCCGCTGGACATCGGTACTTCGCTTCGCCCCGGCACCCGCTTCGGGCCGCGCGACATCCGCACCGAATCGGTGATGATCCGCCCGTACAACATGGCCACCGGCGCTGCGCCGTTCGACTCGCTGTCGGTTGCCGACATCGGTGACGTGGCGATCAACACCTTCAACCTGCTCGACGCCGTGCGCATCATCGAAGAAGCCTACGACAACATCCTCGAGCACAACGTGATCCCGATGACCCTGGGTGGCGACCACACCATCACCCTGCCAATCCTGCGTGCCATCCACAAAAAGCACGGCAAGGTCGGTCTGGTGCACATCGACGCTCACGCTGACGTCAACGATCACATGTTCGGCGAGAAGATCGCCCACGGTACGACTTTCCGTCGTGCGGTCGAAGAAGGTCTTCTGGACTGCGACCGTGTGGTGCAGATCGGTCTGCGGGCGCAGGGTTACACCGCTGACGACTTCAACTGGAGCCGCGATCAGGGCTTCCGCGTCGTTCAGGCCGAAGAGTGCTGGCACAAGTCGCTGGCGCCGCTGATGGCCGAAGTGCGCGAGAAAGTCGGTGGCGGCCCGGTGTACCTGAGCTTTGACATCGACGGCATCGACCCGGCTTGGGCGCCAGGCACCGGCACCCCGGAAATCGGTGGTCTGACGACCATTCAGGCGATTGAAATCGTTCGCGGCTGCCAGGGCCTCGACCTGATCGGCTGCGATCTGGTAGAAGTCTCGCCCGCTTATGACACCACCGGCAACACCTCGCTGCTGGCCGCCAATCTGCTGTACGAAATGCTCTGCGTACTGCCAGGCGTGGTCCACCGCTGAGGGTCGGGTCATGAACGAACGTGATCAGGTTCTGAAAGCGGCCGCCGATCTGGTGTCCGCCTTTGCCCGCAACGATCGCGAAGCCTACTTCGGCGCGTTCAGCGCCGATGCGAGCTTTGTGTTCTACACCCTCGAACAGCCCCTGCTGTCGCGCGATGCCTATCAGGCGTTGTGGGACAGCTGGCGCGCCGAGGATGGCTTCGAGGTGCTGTCCTGCACCTCGAGCAACGCCTTCGTCAGCCTGCAGGGTGACGTGGCGATTTTCATCCATGACGTGGCCACCGAGCTGCGCATGCAAGGGGAGCAACACTTCAGCCAGGAGCGCGAGACGATTGTTTTCAGAAAACAAGCGTCGAGCCTAGAACAACAAGGCCTTTGGCTGGCCTGTCACGAACATTTGTCCGCAATGCCGGAAGGGCTGCCATCCCCTTAGCCAAACAGGTGACGCCTCACACACGATGAGGCGCGCCTTTATGATCGGAGCAGATCATGAATAACAACAACAACGACCAAAGCCTTACGCAGATTGAAACCCACGGGGTCGAACAGATCCCGGACAACGAACGCACCGCCGGTCCCGTGGACTTGTTCCGCATGATCTTCGGCGGCGCGAATACCTTTGCCACCGCCGTGCTCGGCAGTTTCCCGGTGCTGTTCGGCCTGTCCTTTCAGGCGGGCGTCTGGGCGATTGTCTCGGGCGTGCTGCTCGGCTCGCTGATCCTTGCACCGATGGGCCTGTTCGGTCCGCTCAACGGCACCAACAATGCCGTGTCGTCCGGTGCGCACTTCGGCGTGCACGGGCGGATCGTCGGTTCGTTCCTGTCGCTGTTGACCGCCATCGCCTTCTTCTCGCTCTCGGTGTGGAGTTCGGGGGATGCGCTGATCGGTGGTGCGAAACGCCTGATCGGCCTGCCGGAAACCGACCTGACCCTGGGCCTGGCCTACGGTCTGTTCGCGATTCTGGTGCTGACCGTGTGCATCTACGGCTTCCGCTTTCTGCTGTGGGTGAACAAGGTCGCGGTGTGGAGCGCGAGCCTGCTGTTCCTGCTGGGCATCTTTGCCTTCGCCGGTCCCTTCGACTCGCACTACGCCGGCACCGTCAGCCTCGGCCAGCCAGGCTTCTGGGCCGCGTTCATCGGCGCTGCGCTGGTAGCGATGAGCAACCCGATTTCCTTCGGCGCGTTCCTCGGCGACTGGGCCCGCTACATCCCGCGTGAAACCTCGCGCCAGCGGATCATGGCGGCGGTGGTTCTGTCGCAGATCGCCACGTTCATTCCGTTCCTGTTCGGCCTGACCACCGCGACCATCGTGGCGATCCAAGCGCCGGACTACATCGCGGCCAACAACTACGTCGGCGGTCTGCTGGCGGTGTCGCCGAGCTGGTTCTTCCTGCCGGTGTGCCTGATTGCGGTGATCGGCGGCATGTCCACCGGCACCACGTCGCTGTATGGCACAGGGCTGGACATGTCGAGCGTGTTCCCGCGTCTGCTGTCGCGGGTCAAGGCGACGTTGCTGATCGGCGTGCTGTCGATTGCCTTCATCTTCATCGGGCGCTTTGCGGCGAACCTGGTGCAGAGCGTGTCGACCTTCGCCGTGCTGATCATCACCTGCACCACTCCGTGGATGGTGATCATGATCATCGGCCTGGTGGTGCGTCGCGGCTTCTACTGCCCGGACGACCTGCAAGTGTTCACTCGCGGCGAGCAAGGCGGACGCTACTGGTTCAGCCACGGTTGGAACTGGCGCGGCCTGGGTGCCTGGATCCCGAGCGCGGCGGTCGGCCTGTGCTTCGTCAATCTGCCGGGGCAGTTTGTCGGCCCGCTCGGTGAACTGGCCGGCGGCATCGACATCAGCCTGCTGGTGACCCTCGGTCTGGCCTCGGTGATGTACCTGATGCTGCTGAGCCTGTTCCCGGAACCGGCGCTGGTCTACGGCCCGAAGGATCCCCGCAGTCAGGGTGCCGCCACCGCAGCAAAGCCTGAAATGCGTCAGCCAGCCTGACACCATCCCCCTGTGGGAGCGAGCCTGCTCGCGATGACGGCAGCACATCCAACATCGATGTGACTGAAAAATCGCTATCGCGAGCAGGCTCGCTCCCACAAGGGAAAAATGATTTCTGTTTCACCATAAAAAAGACAATCGGAGACACGCCATCATGGCTTTGGATTTATTCGTCGTCCTCATCTACGCCGCCGGCATGCTCTTGCTCGGCTACTTCGGCATGCGCAAGGCCAAGACCAACGAGGACTTCCTGGTCGCTGGGCGTAACCTCGGCCCGAGCCTGTACATGGGCACCATGGCGGCGACCGTTCTCGGCGGCGCGTCCACCGTCGGCACCGTGCGTCTGGGCTACGTGCACGGCATTTCCGGTTTCTGGCTGTGCGCGGCACTGGGTTGCGGCATCGTGGCGCTGAACCTGTTCCTGGCCAAGCCGCTGCTGAAACTGAAGATCTACACCGTTACCCAGGTCCTGGAAAAACGCTATAACCCGATGGCCCGCTCGGCGAGCGCGGCGATCATGCTGGCCTACGCGCTGATGATCGGCGTGACCTCGATCCTCGCCATCGGCACCGTGCTGCAAGTGCTGTTCGGCCTGCCGTTCTGGATCTCGGTACTGCTCGGCGGTGGCGTGGTGGTGATCTACTCGGCCATCGGCGGCATGTGGTCGCTGACCCTGACCGACATCGTCCAGTTCATCATCAAGACCGTCGGCCTGATGTTCATCCTCCTGCCAATCTGCCTGTACCGCGTCGGCGGCTGGGACGAACTGGTGCTGAAACTGCCGGCCACCGCCTTCAGCTTCACCACTATCGGCTGGGACACGATCATCACCTACTTCATGATCTACTTCTTCGGCATCCTGATCGGTCAGGACATCTGGCAACGGGTGTTCACCGTCAAGAACGAAAAAGTGGCTCAGTACGCCGGTAGCTTCGCAGGCATCTACTGCATCCTTTACGGTCTGGCCTGTGCCCTGATCGGCATGGCGGCGCACGTGCTGATCCCGGATCTGGACAACGTCAACAACGCCTTCGCCGCGATCGTCAAACTGTCGCTGCCGGATGGCATTCGTGGCCTGGTGATCGCTGCTGCCCTGGCCGCGATGATGTCCACCGCCAGCGCCGGCCTGCTCGCCGCTGCCACCACCCTGACCGAAGACCTGCTGCCGAAACTGCGTGGCGGCAAACAGTCGAGCCTGGGGGTAAACCGCCTGTTCACCCTGCTGACCGGTGTCGTGGTGCTGGGCATCGCGCTGGTGGTCAACGACGTGATCAGCGCCCTGACCCTCGCGTACAACCTGTTGGTGGGCGGCATGCTGATCCCGCTGATCGGTGCGATCTTCTGGAAACGCGCCACCACCGCCGGCGCCATCGCCAGCATGGGCCTGGGCTTCGCCACCGCCCTGCTGTTCATGTTCAAGGATGGTCTGGATGCCAACACGCCGATCTACTACAGCCTGGCTGTGGGTCTGGTGAGTTTTGTGGTGGTCAGCCTGATGTCCCGCCGCCCAAACGTGGTGGCCAGCGCGATCTAAGCTGAAGCGGTAGCAACAACTTTCTTCGGCGGGTGTGGCGTCGGTTGCCACACCCGTTTTTTTCGTCTCAAGGAAAGTGCTTATGAAGATTGTTTCTCGCGACCGGTGGTTCGAAGTGCAAAGCCTGAGCGACGGCATTCGGCTGATTCACGAGCCGTACATTCGCCCGTTCTACCGCTGCAACCTGTGGCACGTTCAGGGCCGGGACAAGGATCTGTTGCTCGACAGCGGTTCCGGGCTGGTGAGCCTGCGCGAGCAACTGCCGTGGCTGACCGAGCGGCCGCTGGTGGCGGTGGCCAGTCATTGCCATTTCGACCACATCGCCGGGCATCACGAATTTGCCGAACGGCTGGTGCATCCCGCCGAGGCGGACATTCTGGCAGCGCCGGATGGCGAGAACGATCTGAGCCGGGCCTTCATCGGCGACGACATGTTCGAAGCGCACCCGGATTGCCCGTTGTGCTACGCCGAATATCGGGTCAAGGCGGCGCCGGCCACTGGTTTTGTCGAGGACGGCGATGTGCTGGACCTGGGCAATCGCACGCTGCAGGTGCTGCACACGCCGGGGCATTCACCGGGCGGGATCAGCCTCTATGAAGCGGCCAGCGAAACCCTGTTCAGCGGCGACATCATTTACGACGGGCCGTTGATCGAAGACGCCTACCATTCCAACCTCGACGACTACGCCGCCAGCCTGCGGCGCTTGCAGGGGCTGAAGATCCGCACGGTGCATGGCGGGCACTTCGGCAGTTTTTCCGGGGCGCATTTGCGCGGGATGATTGACGAATGGTTGCGCCGGCACGCCTGAGGCCTGCTGTACTTCAGTCAGATCAACCACAATAAATATCTGCCATGAGAAGAGCTGCCGTGCGCGCTGCCGTGCACCGATTCATCCTGCGCCTGCTGGAAAATCGTGAATTCGACGACCACACCAGCCTTGCGCAACTGGGGCTGGAAAAAGCGGATATCGAGGATCTGATCTTCCATCTGGAAGATGAATTCGGACTGACGGCCTTCACCGCCGAAGAGGACCGAATGCTCAAGACTGCGAAAACCGTGAATGACCTGAGCCGGTTTCTGATGGAAATCGGGCGTCACTGAAAACAAAAGATCGCACCCGGCCGCCACTCCATGGAGCGACGGCCGGGTGCGATCTTTTGGCGTTTAAATCCTTTGATCCTTCAAAGCGGGGCATTACCGCCGACGTGGCTGACGCCGACGCTGTTCGTCATCGGTGCGAATCGGGACCGGTTGCAGAGGCGGTTCGATCAAGCCGAGGGCAACACCCAAATCGTGCAGCCAGTTTTGAATTTTCTCTTTCATCGTCATGCCCCCTTCAGGGTGGTGCTGAGCGTCCGGAATTCTGAGGCCGCTTCGCACTGATAATAGTCCGAAGTCCTACGCAATGCTCGGCCAAATCCGCAATGATCTGTTACTGAATTGATCCAAATCCCTGACCGTTCGTTCAAGCCGTTTCGCGCACGTCCTCGCCAGCCACGGGATAGAGCGCCTGCTGCTGCTCAATCCACGCGTTGAGGTTGGCACCGACCATGCCCCGACGCCACATGAGCCATGTTGTCGCACTGGCAAAAGGCTCGGCCAGCGGATGCACCGCCACGCTTTCGCGGCCCGGCAGGCTGGCGAGCATCGACTCCGACATCAGCGCCACACCGCTGCCGGCAATCACACAGGCGAGCATGCCCTGATAGGACTCGATCTCCATCGCTCGACCCATCGCCGCCTGATAGTGGGCGAACCACGCTTCCAGCCGTGCGCGATAGGCGCAGCCATGACGAAAGGTGAACACTGCCCGCCCTTCGACATCCTTGGCGCTGCGCACCGGCGGGTGATCGGCCTCGCTGATCAGCACCAGTCGCTCGTTGCACAACGGCACACCGTCAATCCCGGCCAGTTGCGGCGGGCCGTCCACCAGCGCGGCGTTCAGGCGCCCGGTGAGCAGGCCTTCGAGCAACTCGCCACTGGGTCCGGACTGCACCTGAAGATTCACCGCCGGATATTGCTTGTGATAGCGCGCCAGCAGCGCCGGCAAATGGATCGCGGCGGTGCTGTACAGCGTGCCGAGCACGAAATCCCCCGCCGGTTGCCCGCCCATCACCGCCGCGCAGGCCTGATCGCGCAGGGCGAACAGTTTGCCGGTGTAGTCCAGCAGGACTTTTCCCGCAGGCGACAACTGCAAACGCTGACGCTCACGGACGAACAGTTCGACGCCCAGTTGCTCCTCCAGCTGTTTAAGCCGGGTCGACAGGTTCGACGGCACGCGATGCAAACGTTCGGCGGCGCGGGTGATCGAGCCCTCCTCCGCCACGGCCTGGAAGATCCGCAATTGGCTGAACTCCACAACCTTTCTCCTGAACAGAACAAGTTACTCACTATTATTCAATTTTAAAGAAAGTCAATCAGTCCTAGCCTGACAGTCATTGAACCTCCAACGGAATTCAGACCATGTCACCGCTGATTCGCTTATCCGCCTGTTTCGTTGCCCTGATGATGGCCATGGGCATCGGGCGTTTCGCCCTCACCCCGCAACTGCCGCACCTGCTCAGTGAAGGGCAGATCGACCTGACCGCCGCCGGTCTGATTGCGGCGGCTAACTACCTCGGCTATCTGCTCGGTGCGGTGGACGCGATGTTTTCCCGCCGGCCGGATCAGGTGCAGCGGCGCCTGCACGGTGGCTTGTGGTTGTGTGTGTTGCTGACACTGGCGTCGTTCTGGGCCAACGGTTTCTGGTCGCATCTGTTGCTGCGGTTCGGCACCGGAGTGGCCAGCGCCTGGGTGCTGGTGATGATTACTGCGTTGAGTCAGCCGCTGGCTGCGGCGGCGGGTCGCCCACGGTTGGGGGCGCTGGTGTTTGCCGGTCCGGGACTGGGGATTTTTCTGACGGGGCTGCTGGCGCTGTTCTCACATCTGGCGCAGCAGACTTCCGCCACCCTGTGGCTGATCTACGCCGCCGTGGCGCTGGTGATGTTGCTGGGGATCGTGCGGATCCTGCCGCAACCGGGTGTCGAAGTGCCGGCCATACCGACTACCGTGAGTTCGTCGAATCGTGGAATTGGACGTTTGGCGGTGGTGTATGCCTTGTATGGCGTGGGCTACATCATCCCGGCCACGTTTCTGTCGCAAATGGCCAACGCGCAGTTTCACGGGCATTGGCAGGCGGATCTGTTCTGGCCGTGCTTCGGCCTCGGCGCTGCGATTGGTGTGCTGCTGGTGAGTTTGCGTCGGCACGATCCGGAAACCACCCGGCACTGGTTGATGGCGACTTTGTGGCTGCAGGCCGCCGGGGTGTTCGCTTGTCTGCTGGGCAGTGGCCTTGGTCTGGCGCTGGGCGTGATCCTGTGCGGCACGCCGTTCCTGGCCTGCATGCAACTGGTGATGCAACGCTCCCGGGAACTGGCGCCCCACGCCACCCAGCGCAACGCCGGCCTGCTCACTGCGTGCTTCGCCATCGGCCAACTGAGCGGGCCGTTGTTGGCGGCGCTTAGCAGCCATTTCAGCGGTGGCCTGCAACCGGCGCTGGTGATCGCCGGCAGCGGCCTGCTGATTGCCGGCGGTCTGGCGTGCAAATCCGTTACGGCTGGCCGAGGGCTTTGCGCAAACGCCGACGCACCCACTGTTCCGCGCTGACGAAGGTGATGCCGAGCAACACCAGCACGGCACCGATGATGAAATTCAGGCTAAGTTCTTCGCCGAGCAGCACCACGCCGAAGGTCACGCCGAACAACGGCGTCATGAAGGAAAACACCGCGAGGTTGGCCGCCAGATAACGGCGCAGCAGCCAGAACCAGGTCAGGTAACTGAAGAACGACACCACCAGCCCCTGGAACAGCACGCTGCCCACGGCCACGACGGTCAGGCTGACATGGGTGATCTGGCCGCTGAGCAGTGCGATCAGCAACAGACCGATGAAGCCGACGATCAGTTGATAGAACAGGGTCAGGGTCACCGGTGCCTCGGACAGACGCGAAGCGCGCACCACCACGGTGGTCGCGCCCCAACTGGCACCGGCCAGCACGCCGAGGGCATCGCCCATCAACATGCGGCGGTCGAGGTTGTCCCACGACACGCCGCCGGCAAACGCCACGGCAATCCCGACGAACGCCATGAAGATCCCCAGCCATTGCACCGGTCTTAGACGCTCGCTCGGCAACAGAAAATGCACGCCCAGCGCAGTGAAGATCGGTGCGGTGTAGAGGAACACCGACATGTGCGCCGCCGTGGTCAACTGCAAGCCTTCGGAGATGAACAGGAACTCCAGACCGAACAAGGCACCGGCCAGCAAGCCGCCGCGCCAGGTAGCACCGACCTGATCCCAGCCGCCCTTCCAGCAGATCAGCAGTCCTACCAGCAACGCGGAAATTCCCGACCGCCCCGCCGCCTGCATCACCGGCGCAATGTCGGTCGCCGCCCACTTGATCATCACCTGCTGCACGCCCCAGATCAGGCACAGGCCGATCATCACTTGCAGGGCAAACCCGTCGGCACTGCGCCGACTGACGCTCACCTCGACACCTCGAACACACACGACATGGCAGTTTTTCCAATGGTCAAACAAAGCCCCGGCTCTTTGTCCGGGGCGAAAAAGGATGGCAGGGATTATCAACCAGTCGGACAGAAATTGCCGCCCGGCAAAGACATGCAATTGCCCTCTTGCGTCATGCCCGCCGTCAGCTTCGGCGAGCGACCCAAAACCCGACCGTACAGGCCAGCGCCGTGGCAAACGTCCCCCAGGCCCAATCCATCAGCGACACCTGCGCCGACCAGCCACGCAACGTCGCCCAGTTGGTCAGGTCATAGGTGCCATAAGCCACCAGCCCGAGCAGCGCGCCCAAGCGGGCGGCGCGTTGCCAGGTCAGCGACGGCAGCACCACAAACACCACGCAGCCGAAAACGTACAGGCAATAAAAAACCGCTGCCGGCACCAGCAACGGTTTTTCGAGCATCAGCGAACCGAGCAGTTCGCGATAGGTCGGCGCCATCAGCACGCCGAGCCAGAGCCCGTCGAGCAGAAGAAACGCCAGCAGTGTGGCAACGTAGGCAATCAACGCTTTTTTCATCTGCCGATCTCAAGTAAGCCCATGCAACATGGGCCACGCAAGACTCAGGTTAGTTCAATGCGATCGGCATGAATGACGATCTGACCGTTCTTGTACAACGAACCGATGGCCTTCTTGAAGTTGCCCTTGCTGACACCGAACAGGCTGCTGATCAGTGCCGGATCGCTCTTGTCGCTGACGGCCAGGGTGCCATCGTTTTCGCGCAACTTGGCGAGGATCTTCGAGTTCAGGCTGCTGGCTGCTTCCTGCCCTACCGGTTGCAGGCTCAGGCTGATCTTGCCGTCGGCGCGCACTTCCTTGATGAAGCCTTTCTCGCGCATGCCGGCCCGCATGAACTTGAAGATTTCATTCTTGTGAATCAGACCCCAGTGCTTGTTGTTGATGATCGCCTTGAAGCCCATGTCGGTGGCTTCGGCGACCAGCAGATCAACTTCCTGCCCAGCGCTATAGTTGGCCGGGGTCTTGTCCAGATAACGATCCAGGCGCGCGGTGGCGGTGATGCGGCGGGTGTGCTTGTCGAGGTAGACATGCACCACGCAGTACTCGCCGGCGGTCAACTGGCGTTTTTCTTCGGAGTAAGGCAGCAGCAGATCCTTCGGCAGGCCCCAATCAAGGAACACACCGATGCTGTTGACTTCAACAACTTTCAAACTGGCAAATTCACCGACCTGAACTTTTGGTTTTTCAGTGGTGGCAATAAGTTTGTCATCACTGTCCAGATAAATGAAAACATTGAGCCAGTCTTCATCTTCGCTGGGAATATCTTTGGGGATATAACGGTTGGGCAAAAGAATTTCGCCGTCGGCACCGCCGTCCAGATATAAACCGAAGTTAGTGTGTTTAACCACTTGCAAACTGTTGTAACGCCCGACTAAAGCCATTTCCAATACCCTCATTGCGTGGGCGGCATTCTACCCGGTTTTGCCGTGCTGGTTGGCCGTCCGATCGGCCGGCCGCGCGAAAATCTGTGGGAAGCCTTGATTTTCCTGGATTTCGCGTTGGATGGGCGCCGCTCGTCAGGCCAGCGTGACGGCTTTCACGCGATCCCGACAGCGCCGAACATCATGGAATCGTCTAAATGTTGTTATTTAAAACAGCAGGTTAGCTGGGTATTTCGAATAATTAATCACGAATAATCCACCTGCCCACTGGGTTATTCCGGGGGATATTTACCAAGCAATTGTCAAGTTATTCCTGTACGATGCCTGGCCGAGTTACTTTTCTACAGGTTAATGGCCGCCATGCGTGTAAAAGCATCCTCCAGCAAAGCAAAGCCAGCTCCAGCCGTTGAAACCAGCGAATCGATCAACGATCAGATCGCGGCATTCCTCAAGTCCGGCGGCGAAATCCAGCAAATTGCCAAGGGCGTCAGCGGCCAGACATTCGGCCCGTCCAAGCAGATCAGCCTGGGCAAGAAGTAACACCCGCGCAGCACACCAGTCCAAAGGCGCTTTGAGCTTCGAAGCGTCTGGACCGGATCCCTCGCAAGACCTCTCTCGCGTTTAATCAAACCTGTAAAACAGCAGAAATCGACGAACGGCCCTCGATGCCGATCATTCGCCGGTATCCTTGCACGCGTCTGGATCAAGCGTTTCAGCAGGCTTTATCGCCCTGCGCTCGCTGCTCAAGGAGTGACGCATGCTCAAATCATCCTGTTTATTGCTTGTAGGCCTACTGGCGAGCACGGCCGCGCACGCGCAGATTTTCCAGCGTGAACTCGGTGACTTCGACCTCAAGCTCGGCACCACGCCCAGCCGCAGCATGGCCCAGGGGCTGGTCAAACCTTCGGCAGTCGGCTCGTTCCACGGCGGTCTGGATCTTAGCCATGACAGCGGCCTGTATGTTGGCCAGTACGCACCGAGCATGGGCCTCACGCCGGGGAAGAATCTCGAAATCGACTCCTACGTCGGCTTTAAACAACCTTTCGATCAGACCCTCGGCTACGAAGTCGGGATGATCCATTACAGCTATCCCAAGGTCGACACCCTCGACAGCCAGGAACTGTTCGGTGGCCTGACCCTGCTCGGCAGCCGGATCGGCATCGCCCTGAGCAACGATCCGGATAAACAGAACAACACCCTGTTTGCCGACCTGGGCGGCAATCAGCCGTTCGGCATCGGGATCAGCATGAAATACACCACCCATCAACTCAACACGCCGGTCTCGGTGGACGGGGGTTATGTCAGCAGTTTTACCGATTGGTCGGTGAAACTTTCCCGGCCGTTCATGGGCATCGACCTCGACCTGATCTACAGCAATTCGAGCCTCAGCGGCAGCGATTGCTCGGCCTATTCCGGGCATAACAGTCAGTGCGACGGGCTGGTCACGCTCAAGGCCGAACGCCCGTTCTTTTGATGGGCTGAACTGCCGGGGCCATCCTGTGTTCACATGAGAATCAGACCCTCAAGGCTGGCTTTCGCAAGGACTCGCCCATGTCTAGCTGGTTCAAACGCATCGCGATTCTACTGATCCTGACCCTTGCCCTCGGCGCCTGCAGCCGTGTCGGCCTGGCTTATCGCAACCTCGACGTGATCATTCCGTGGACGCTCAGCGACTACCTGGACATGAACGGCGAGCAGAAGGACTGGTTAAACGAGCGACTCAAGGAACACTTGAACTGGCATTGCACCACGCAATTGCCGGGTTATCTCGATTGGCTGGATCGCCTGCAAACCATGGTCGAGACCAATCAGGTCACCGACGCCGCGCTCCAGGCCCGCACCGCAGAAGCCAAGCAGGCGATCGCCGAAACCGCCCGGGAAATCACCCCGTCGGCGATTGAATTGCTGCAAGGGCTGGATGATCGGCAGGTCGCTGAAATGAACGACGCCTTTGCCAAGGATCTGCAAAAGCGCCAGCAGGAATACCTCAAGCCACCACTGGCGCAGCAGATTGCCGAACGAGGCGCGCGCATGGACAAGCGTCTCAACGATTGGCTCGGCCCGTTGAGCGCCAAGCAGGAACAGCGCGTGATGGCCTGGTCGACTTCCCTGGGCGATCAGAACACCCAATGGATCGCCAACCGTGCCCACTGGCAGAAGCAGTTCAGCGCGGCAGTCGCGCAACGCAAAAGTCCTGAATTCCCACAACGGATCGAGACCCTTCTGGTCAATCGCGAGCGTTTATGGACCCCGGATTACCAAAAGGCCTACGCCAATACCGAGGCGCAGGCCCGTTCGCTGTTCGTCGATCTGATGGCAGAGAGCACGCCGCAGCAAAGGCAGCGCCTGTTGAAAAAAATCGAGGGGGTGCGCAAGGACTTCAATGATTTGAAGTGCCTGAAGGCTGCGCAAAAAAGCTGAGATCACTGAAAAAACCATGTGGGAGCGAGCAAAATCGCTCCCACATTTTTTTGTGCAAAGCCTCAGGCAATCTGCGCCTTGGAGGCCACCTCATCGAATGTCAGCTCATCCAGCGCATCTTCCTGCTCATCGAGCACCTGACGCGGATGATCGTTGCCGGGAATGCTGCTGTCGATCAGGCTCAACAGGCTGGAGCCACGCGGGGTCAGGCTGAAGTTGTTGCCGGTACTGCCTTCATCTTCGCCACGGGGCTCGATGTAGCCGCGCTCCAGCAGCAGTTTTTCGTAGTCGCAGGCGAGTGTTTTCAGGTGATCCAGATTCTCGATCGGCTCGCCCGCCGCCGCTTTTTCTGCCGCATAGTCTTCGGCGAATGACCGTGGCGCGAAGCTGTGGCCCGCGCCGTTCTGCACTTCATGCAGCAGGCGCTCAATCAAATCCCAGTTATAAGTCGTCATCCTGATTCAACCTCCGGTGCGCGTGATTTTTTGGCGCGTTCACAGGTTGTGACCGGAGCGCTGCGTCAGCGTTCAGGATTATTCCGCGCCCCGACCGACCGGCGGTCTGTCGATTTCGTGGGGTGTTGAACGACTAGTCTGAGACAGACGGTTTCAACCCCGCAGGAGAAATCATCATGAACGTTGAGAATCATCCGGTGGTGTCGCGCGAAGCATGGCTCGCCGCCCGCAAGCAGCATCTGGCCGATGAAAAGGCCTTCACCAGGGAACGCGACCGTCTCAGCGCCAAACGCCGCGCCCTGCCTTGGGTGAAGGTCGACAAGGATTACCGCTTCATGGGCCCGAACGGCGAATTGAAACTTGCCGACCTGTTCGGCAAACACAGCCAGCTCGTCGTTTACCACTTCATGTTCGCCAAGGGCTGGGAGGAAGGCTGCCCGGGCTGTTCATTCCTCAGCGACCACATCGACGGCGCCAACCAACACCTGGCCCATCACGATATTGCGCTGGTGGCGGTGTCCCACGCACCGTTCGCCGAATTCCAGGCCTTCAAGCGCCGGATGGGCTGGACATTCGACTGGGTGTCGTCGGACGGCTGCGATTTCAACTACGACTTTGGCGTGTGTGCTCGCGCTGAGGATGTCGAAGCAGGCAAGGCTACGTACAACTACGAAAAGACCGACAGCGCCGAGGAAGAAATGCCCGGGCTGACCGTGTTCTATCGCGCTGACAACGGCGAGATTTTCCACACCTACTCAACCTATGCCCGCGGCCTGGACATGCTGGTCGGCGCCTACAACTACCTCGACCTCACGCCCAAGGGCCGGAACGAGGACGAGATCATGGAATGGGTGCGGCATCATGACCGCTACGACGGCGCCGCAAAATCCGGTTGCTGCCATGGAGACTGAGCCGCTAACACACTGAACTTTTCACGGTTGAAAACCCTCAACCGGTTAACCCGCCTTAACCGGAACTGAGGCCTGCTCCCATGAAAACCCTGCTCAAGCTCACCCTCGCCGCCACGCTTGCCTGCGCCCTGCCCGTCTGGGCCTGTACGCCGGAAGAAGCCACCGCCAAACGCGACCAACTGGCCAAGGAAGTCGCGAAGCTCACCGAGCAAAACCCGACCAAGGCCAAGGAGATCAACGCCGAGTTGCAGAAAATGGACCTGGGCACTGCCTCCGCCGACCTCCCGGACAAATGCCAGTTGATCGATCAGCGCTTGAAGGAACTGGGTTCGGCGGAGAAGAAAACCGAGGGATAACACCCGCTCAGACAACGGCAGGCTTTGGCATCGATCGGGCTGGATCGATACCAAAGCCTGCTTCCTTCTGTTCGGAAATTTGCATTAGTGCATTTTGTTATTTGCACAAATGCATATTCACACCTAGGGTTACCCCGAGCCTGATCGGAGCCGGCCATCGGAGATGGCAACCCTTACCCACCGATCGCTCGGTAGTACCGTTATCCCGCAAACGCGGAACGTTTGTTTTCATTCATGGAGGATTGAAAAATGTTAACCACTGAAACAACGGCATTCACCGGCAACACCCTGCCCGAATGTCTGATCAGCCATCTGCTCGACCCGCAACTGGTCGAGGTCGAGGCGGCTGTACAACAACGCGCCCTCGCGGCCGCCAGCCTGAACTTCACGATGCAGCAACAGACCCAGACCAACTGGTGCTGGGCCGCCGCTTCCGCCTCGGTCGGCAATTATTACGGCACCGGGTCCTGGACCCAATGCGCCGTTGCCAGCGCCGCACTGGACCGCAACTGCTGCAATCAACCGGGGCCGTGCAACGTCTACGGCTATCTGGACGTTGCGCTGAAGATCACCCGCAGTTTCAACGGTATGAATTCGGGCTCGCTGCAAATGTCGGCCATCCAGAACCAGATCAACATGGGCCGCCCGATCGGCCTGCGTTGCGCCTGGTACGGCGGCGGTGCGCACTTTCTGGCGATCTACGGCACCAACGGCAATTACGTGCTGGTTGCGGATTCGATCTACGGCTATTCGACCCGCGCCCTGAACTCGTTCCCCGGTTCCTACAACGGCGGCGGCAACTGGACCCACACCTACTTCACGGCGAAAAACCAGGGGGCGGCATCATGAAACTGACTTATCCAAAGGCGCCTTCCAACGGCGTGCAGACTTTGCGTCCGGCCCTGCAGGCCGCGTTGCAGACCCAGGGCTTTGGCGTCAATCGCCAGTTCGCCAGCGCCGCGCCCGCCGGGATCAGCCTCAGCGAGGCCTATCGCGGCTACTCGCTCAGTCTGGACGACTTGAGCCAGGGCAAAGGCCTGAAGAATGCCCGAGCGGGCGACTGGCATTATCTGGTGTTCTCCGGCGGGGTGTCGATTGCCGATGCGCAATTGGCCGAAGTACGTGGTCACGTCGAGTTCGCCTCGCTGAACCACGGCAACCTGGCGGCCGCCACGGTTGATGCGTTGAAACTGGCAGAGCAAACGCCACAGCTGAAGGGCAAAACCGTTGAGCTGCGGATGCTGTTTGTGTCGGCGCTGCACCTTGTGGCGATCTGGCTGCATGCGGCGGGTGAAGACGTTTTGATTCCGATTGAGCCAACGCCAAAAGAACTGGCACTGACCGGGCTGTACAGCGAGGCCGCCCTGCTCGCACAGCTCAAACCGGCAGCCGATCAGGCCAAGCGGCGCTTTGATGCCGACACCACTGGCCTGCTGGGCAGTTGATAAACCCTGGCAATAAAAAAACCCGGACCATGTCCGGGTTTTTCTTTGTCTACCTGAAACGGCTTACTCAGCCGCTGGCGCTGCCGGTTTGCGGCGTTTCAGTGGGGCCATGCCGTCGCTGCTCACCAGAGCGTCCGGTTTCGGACGGTTGGCGCTCTTGCGCTTAGTCGGGGTTTTGGCGGCAGTTTTCTTCTTGTCGCCCTTGGCGTCGGTCTTTTTCTTCTTCACGCCGACGGCTTTGCCCGAGGCCTTGACCTTTTTCGGTCCGCCGTAGGTGCCTTTGACTTCCTTGATGGTGCGGCGCTCGAAGCTCTGCTTCAGGTAACGCTCGATGCTCGACATCAGGTTCCAGTCGCCGTGGCAGATCAGCGAGATCGCCAGACCGTCGTTGCCGGCTCGGCCGGTACGACCGATACGGTGCACGTATTCGTCGCCGCTGCGTGGCATGTCGAAGTTAATCACCAGATCCAGGCCGTCAACGTCCAGGCCACGGGCCGCCACGTCGGTGGCCACCAGAATCTTCACGCCGCCCTGCTTCAGACGGTCGATCGCCAGTTTGCGATCCTTCTGGTCTTTCTCGCCGTGCAGCACGAACGCTTTGTATTCCTGGGCGACGAGGCGACCGTAGATGCGGTCGGCCATGGCCCGGGTGTTGGTGAAGACGATGGCCTTCTGATAAGTCTCGTTGGCCAGCAGCCAGTTGACGATCTGTTCTTTGTGCTGATTGTGGTCGGCGGTGATGATCTGCTGACGGGTGGTGTCGTTCAGCTGACTGACCGCGTTGAGCTGCAGGTGCTCGGGGTTGTTCAGCACCTTGGCGATCATCTCGCGCAGGCCGGAACCGCCGGTGGTGGCGGAGAACAGCATGGTCTGCTGACGGTTCGGACATTCATCGACCAGACGCTGCACGTCTTCGGCGAAACCCATGTCGAGCATGCGGTCGGCTTCGTCGAGCACCAGCACTTCGACTTCTTTCAGGTCGAGGTTGCCGGCGTTGAGTTGCTCGATCATCCGGCCCGGGGTGCCGATCAGGATGTCCGGCACCTTGCGCAGCATGGCGGCCTGGACCTTGAAGTCTTCACCGCCGGTGATCAGGCCGGACTTGATGAAAGTGAACTGCGAAAAGCGCTCGACTTCCTTCAGGGTCTGCTGGGCCAGCTCGCGGGTCGGCAGCAGGATCAGGGTCTTGATGCTGACGCGAACCTTGGCCGGGCCGATCAGGCGGTTGAGGATCGGCAGGACAAAAGCGGCGGTCTTGCCGCTACCGGTTTGCGCCGTCACCCGCAGGTCACGCCCCTGAAGCGCCAGCGGAATGGCCGCGGCTTGCACAGGCGTTGGCTCGACAAATTTCAGCTCGGCCACGGCTTTGAGCAGGCGTTCGTGCAGGGCGAATTGGGAAAACACGGGTGCTACCTCGAAGATATGCAAAAAATCAGCTGCATAGGTTACCGGTTTCGAGCGCTCAGGCCGAGTTTCTTTGTGAAATCCACGGTAATCAGTGGCTTTTTTGTTGCTCGATTTGTCTCCAACGGTAATACACAGCGTCTTAAATGCTCTAATCGCCCGTCGCGTCTTACAGAAGAATCGTTTCGCTCATGGATTTCAAACAGCTCTGGCTCAACGCCCAAGACCTCTGGGGTGCCCTCGATCAGCACCCGCTCCTGCACGCCGGCCTGGCGCTGCTCCTGTTGTTGGTGATCGCGCTGGTCCTCGGACGAGTGGCGCGCTACCTCATCCTGCATGCCAGCCGCATGCTCGGTCGCCAGCCCGCGTTGCACTGGATCAACGACTTTCGCCATAACAAGGTGTTTCAGCGTCTGGCGCAGATGACGCCATCGCTGGTGATCCAGTTCGGCCTGCACCTGGTGCCGGAACTGAGCAAGACCGCCACGGTGTTCCTCGGCAACGTGGCCCTGGCGTTCACCATTCTGTTCCTGCTGCTGTCGGTCAGCGCCCTGCTCAACGCACTGCTGGACATCTACGCCCGCACCGAACACGCCCGCACCCGCTCGATCAAGGGTTATGTGCAACTGGCGAAAATGGTGCTGTACGTGTTCGGCGCGATCATCATCGTCGCCACCCTGATCGACCGTTCGCCGCTGTTGCTGCTGTCGGGTCTGGGTGCGATGTCGGCGGTGATTCTGTTGGTCTACAAGGACACCCTGCTGTCGTTCGTCGCCAGCGTGCAACTGACCAGCAACGACATGCTGCGGGTCGGCGACTGGATCGAAATGCCGCAGGTCGGCGCCGATGGCGATGTGGTCGACATCACCCTGCACACGGTCAAGGTGCAGAATTTCGACAAGACCATCGTCTCGATCCCGACCTGGCGCCTGATGTCCGAATCGTTCAGAAACTGGCGCGGCATGCAGCAGTCCGGCGGGCGGCGGATCAAGCGCAGCCTGTTCATCGACGCCAGCGGTGTGCGGTTCATCCGCGATGACGAAGAAGAAAAACTGTCCCAGGTGCACCTGCTGACCGCCTACATGGGCCGCAAGAAAGCCGAGCTCAAGGCCTGGAACGAGGCGCAGGGCAACGTCGCGGCGATGTCGGCCAACCGCCGGCGCATGACCAACATCGGCACGTTCCGCGCCTATGCCTTGGCTTACTTGAAGAGTCACCCGGAGATCCAGCCGAACATGACCTGCATGGTCCGCCAGATGCAGACCACCGCCCAGGGCATCCCGCTGGAAATCTACTGCTTTACCACCACCACGGTGTGGGCCGATTACGAGCGGATCCAGGGGGATATTTTCGATTACCTGCTGGCGGTGCTGCCGGAGTTCGGGTTGAGCCTGTATCAGCAGCCGAGCGGCGGGGATCTGCGTTCCGGAATATTGCCGGCAGTCCTTGGCGCGAGCCATATTCCGGAAGCCGAAAAACATCTGATGTAACGCTTTCTTCAAACGCAAAAAAAAGACGCAACCCCGGTTGCGTCTTTTTTTGTCCCGCCGATTTATCAGGCCTGCCGCTGCGGCGCCTTGTGCACCATGGTGTAGGCGTAATCGACGCCCATGCCGTACGCGCCGCTGTGTTCCAGCACCAGGTCCATCACTGCCTGATACGTGTCTTTGTGCGCCCAGTCACGCTGGTACTCGAGCAGCACTTGCTGCCAGGTCACCGGTACTGCGCCGGCCTGAATCATCCGCTGTACCGACATGTCGTGGGCTTCTTTGGTGGTGCCGCCGGACGCGTCGGTGACGATGTACACCTCGTAGCCTTCAGCCAGGGCTTCCAGGGCCGGGAAGGTCAGGCAAACCTCGGTCCACAGCGCGGCGATGATCAGTTTCTTGCGGCCGGTGGCCTTCACAGCGTCAACCAGCGCCTTGTCTTCCCAGGAGTTCATCGAGGTGCGCTCGATCGGTTTCTGCTCAGGGTGTACTGCCAGCAATTCCGGCCAGATGTAGCCGCTGAAGCTTTCGGTTTCGACCGAGGTGTAAATGGTCGGCACGTTGAAGATCTTGGCAGCCTTGGCCAGGCCAACGGTGTTGTTCTTCAGGGTCTGACGGTCGATCGACTGTACGCCGAAAGCCATTTGCGGCTGGTGGTCGATCAGGATCAGGGCGGAGTTGGTTGGGTTCAGCAGTTCACGGATAGACATGGCGCGTTCCTTTTGATGTCGATTCAAAGTTTCGATTAGGTATTGGTGAGTCGAGGCGTTTTGCCGTCTGCGGCGTTGTTGTCTCGGCTTGGATGTCACTTTAGGGGCTAGCCTATAAAGGGACAATTCCCTAAAATCGAGAATCATTGATTCTAAAATAGGGACAATCATGGATCGCATCGAATGCATGCGCGCGTTCGTGGTGACGGTCGGCGAAAACGGCTTTGCAGCCGCCGCCCGGGCCATGGACGTGCCCCGCTCGAAAGTCAGCAAACAGATTCAGGCGTTGGAAGAAGCCATCGGTGTGCAGCTGCTGCAACGCACCACCCGCAGCCTGCACCTGACCGAAGCCGGTGCCGAATATTTCGAAGCGGCGCGGGAAGTGATTGCGGCACTGGACGAGGCCGAGCAGCGAGCGCGGGACGGGGTGGGCGAATTGCGCGGGGTGTTGCGGGTCAACGCACCGATGTCGTTCGGCCTGCGACGGCTGGGCAAGCTGATTCCGCTGTTCCACGAGCAGCACCCGAACATCGAGCTGCAACTGGTGCTCAGCGACCAGCAGGTCGATCCGGTGCGCGGCGGGTTCGACGTGACCATCCGCATCGCCAGCCTGCCCGACTCGACCATGATCGCCCGGCAACTGGCGCCGGCCCCACGAATCATGGTCGCCTCCCCCGCTTACCTCGAACGCGCGGGCACGCCGCAATCCCCGCAGGATCTGCGCTCACATCAATGCTTGAACTACGGCTATCTGCAGAGCGGTGTCAGCCTGCAACTGTGCAACGGCAAGGAGACCCAGCGCGTCAACGTGACCGGGCCGCTGCACGCCAACAACGGCGACCTGCTGGCGCAAGCGGCCGAGGCCGGCATGGGCATTGCGCTGCTGCCGGACTTCATCGTCGAAGAGGCATTGGCGGCCGGGCGGCTGGTGCCGGTGCTGTGCGAATGGCAAGCCCCGGCGATCACCATCAACGCGGTGTATTCGTCGGCGCGACGGGTGCCGCAGAAGACCCGGGCGTTTATCGAGTTTCTGGTGGGGCAACTGGCGCCGGCTTGCGAATCCCCAACCGGCTGATCCACACCGCCGCCAGAATCACGCTGCCACCGAGGAACAACCGCCCGAGCTCTTCATGCTGATTCCAGATCAGCAGGTTCAGCAGCAGCCCCACCGGCACGTGCAGGTTGTTCATCACCGCCAGGGTGCCGCCGTTGACCAGGCAGGCGCCCTTGTTCCACCAGTACAAACCGAGTGCGGTGGAGACCAGACCAAGGAACACCAGCACGCCCCATTGCAGCGGCGCTTCGGGCAGGAAGTTGGATTTACCGAACAGCAGGAACGCCGGCAACGCCACTGCCAGCGCGCCGAGGTAGAAGAAACCGAAGCGCCGGTAGTGCGGCAGATCGCTCGGGTGTTTCGCCACCAGATGTTTGTACAGCACCTGCCCGGCGGCGTAGGTGAAGTTGGCCAGTTGCAGCAGCAAAAAGCCCATGAAGAAGTCCGGGTTGATCCGGTCATAGCGAATCACCGCCGCGCCTGCGACCGCCACCAGTGCGGCGATCAGCGCCCACGGATTGAAGCGTCGGTTGAGCGCATCTTCGATCAGCGTCACATGCAACGGCGTGAGGATGGTGAACAGCAGCACTTCCGGCACTGTCAGCACGCGGAAGCTCAAATACAGGCAGACGTAGGTCACGCCGAACTGCAACGCGCCGATCAGCAGCATGCCGCGCATGAACGCCGGTTCCACCGAACGCCAGCGGGTCAGCGGGATAAACACCAGCCCGGCCAGCACGACCCGCACCAGCACCGCGAAGTAGCTGTCGACATGACCGGCCAGGTATTCGCCGATCAGACTGAAGGAAAACGCCTGGATCAGCGTGACAAAAAGTAGATAGCCCATGCTCGCCTCGATTTCGAATGGCGGCGACGATAGCGTTTTTTGTCAGCCATCGCTAAATCCCGGGCAAAAAAAAGCCCGATCTCGCTAAAGCGTTCAATCGGGCTACAGCACTCAGGAGCAACAAGTGCAAAGGGAGGTTCGATGCGCGTAGAGCCTTGAAGGGGTTGCGCCAGGTCACTAGAACAATCGGCGATTATCTGGCGATTAACATATCAAGCGACCTGGGACAGTTTGGCGTTGGCCTGGTTGAGGCCTTTCTCCTGGAAGTCGCCGCCCAGGTTCATGCCTTCGGCGTGGATGAAGGTCACGTCGTTAATGCCGATGAAGCCCATCACCTGACGCAGGTACGGTTCCTGATGATCCGCCGGGCCGCCGGCGTAGATCCCGCCGCGAGCGGTCAGCACGTAGGCACGTTTGCCGTTGAGCAGACCTTGCGGGCCGGTTTCGGTGTACTTGAAAGTCACGCCGGCACGCAGTACGTGGTCGAGCCAGGCTTTCAGGGTGCTCGGGATGGCGAAGTTGTACATCGGCGCGGCCATCACCAGCACGTCGGCAGCCAGCAATTCATCGGTCAATTCGTTGGAACGGTCCAGCGAGGCCTGCTCGCTGTCGTTGCGCTGCTCGGCGGATTTCATCCAGCCGCCCAGCAGGTTGATGTCCAGGTGCGGCACCGGATTCACGGCGAGGTCACGTACGGTGATCTGATCGGCCGGATGCGCCGCTTTCCACTGACTGATGAAGGTCTGGGTCAGTTGACGGGAAACCGAGTCTTGCTGGCGGGCGCTGCTTTCGATGATCAGAACGCGGGACATGTTGTGTAGCCTCCATCCGAGAATGTTGTAAGTCGATGGAGTGAAGGTTAAACAGTGTCGTATCGATGAAAAAGCGCAAATAATTGCTGCAAAGCATCGAAAAATTCGTTTAGATGCAAGCCTTAGCCTGTGGAAGCCCGCTCCCACAGGCCCGTGACGCTATTTCGGGGTGCAACTCAGCTTGATGCGCAGCTTGATGATGGTCCGGGTGAACTTGGCCGTGGCGTTTTTATGCTTGCCCGCGGCCACTTCGATGTTGCGGGTGCGCGGCGCTTCCGGGCCGTTGGTGAATACCACCTTGCAGGTTGCGTCGACGTCGCCGTAGTTGTTGACCTGGATGGAGCCGATGTCGTTATCGGTGTCGAACGCGTTGTAGTCGATCTTCAGGCCGTTGAGATCTTTCTCCACATCGATCGGGTACGCGAACGCAGTCAGCGGAAGCAGCGCCAGCAACACACAACAGAATTTTTTCATTCGGCAGTCTCCATGAGGGACCGCCAGCTTAGGACAAGAGGAGCTATTGATGAAAGCGCCCCGCGTGACCCTTGATCAATGGCGAACGTTGCAGGCCGTGGTCGACCACGGCGGATTCGCCCAGGCCGCCGAGGCCCTGCACCGCTCGCAATCGTCGGTGAGCTACACCGTCGCCCGCATGCAGGATCAGCTCGGCGTGCCGCTGTTGCGCATCGACGGCCGCAAGGCTGTGCTGACCGAAGCCGGCGGCGTGTTGCTGCGCCGCTCGCGACAACTGGTGAAACAGGCCAGTCAACTGGAAGACCTCGCCCATCACATGGAGCAGGGCTGGGAAGCCGAAGTGCGGCTGGTGGTGGACGCCGCCTACCCCAGCGCCCGTATCGTGCGCGCGTTGACCGCGTTCATGCCGCAGAGCCGTGGCTGCCGGGTGCGTCTGCGTGAGGAAGTACTGTCGGGCGTCGAAGAAGTGCTGCTCGAAGGCGTGGCCGATCTGGCCATCACCGGGCTGAGCATTCCCGGTTACCTTGGCGCGGAATTGAGTGATGTCGAATTTGTCGCCGTCGCCCATCCTGATCATGCGCTGCATCGGCTCAACCGCGAGCTGAGCTTTCAGGACCTGGAAACCCAGATGCAAGTGGTCATCCGCGACTCCGGCCGCCAGCAACCTCGGGACGTCGGCTGGCTCGGCGCCGAGCAGCGCTGGACCGTCGGCAGTCTCGCCACGGCTGCGACGTTCGTCAGCAGTGGCCTGGGATTCGCCTGGCTTCCACGCCACATGATCGAGCGGGAGCTAAAAGACGGCTCACTCAAGCTGCTACCGTTGGACAGAGGCGGCAACCGCAACTCCAGTTTCTATCTCTATTCGAACAAGGACAAACCCTTGGGCCCAGCCACGCAAATCCTCATCGAACTGCTGCGCACCTTCGACACCCTGCCGCTGGACGCACCGTTCGCCGCCCCCGAACAAGCCTGACACGGAGTTCACCGATGGCGTATTTCGAGCATGAAGGTTGCAACCTGCACTACGAGGAATATGGCCACGGCGATCCGTTGCTGCTGGTTCACGGTCTGGGCTCCAGCACCCTGGACTGGGAAATGCAGATTCCCGCCCTGGCTGCGCACTACCGGGTGATCGTCCCGGACGTGCGCGGTCACGGCCGCTCCGACAAGCCCCGCGAGCGCTACAGCATCGCCGGCTTCAGCGCTGACATCGTCGCCCTGATCGAGCATTTGAAACTCGGCCCGGTGCACTACGCCGGGCTGTCCATGGGCGGCATGATCGGCTTTCAGCTCGCCGTCGATCAGCCGCGGATGCTCAAGAGCCTGACCATCGTCAACAGCGCGCCCGAGGTCAAGGTGCGCAGCCGCGACGATTACTGGCAGTGGTTCAAGCGCTGGAGCCTGATGCGTGTGCTCAGCCTCGCCACCA
This sequence comes from Pseudomonas sp. 22082, assembly GCF_052046055.1. Lineage (NCBI taxonomy): Bacteria > Pseudomonadati > Pseudomonadota > Gammaproteobacteria > Pseudomonadales > Pseudomonadaceae > Pseudomonas > Pseudomonas sp. 22082. Next base: position 174,295 of record NZ_JBQEQB010000010.1, on the reverse strand, counting down.
TCGGCAAGGCCCTTGGCGCCAAGCTGTTCCCCAAACCGGAGCAAGCCGATTTGCGTCAGAAGATGGCAGAGCGCTGGGCAAAAAACGACAAACGTGCTTATCTCGCCAGCTTCGATGCGATTGTTGGCTGGGGGGTCCAGGAACGACTTTCCCGGGTCACCTGTCCAACCCTCGTCGTCAGCGCCGACCGGGACTACACCCCCGTTTCGTTGAAAGAAACCTATGTCAGACTGCTGCCCGATGCGCGGCTGGTGGTGATCGCCGATTCGCGCCACGCCACCCCGCTCGATCAGCCCGAACGCTTCAATCAAACGCTGCTGGAGTTCCTCGCCACAGCCGATAATCACCCTCAGGATCACTGACCCATGCTGAAAAAACTCGCCCTCGCCGCCGGCACCGTGCTGTTCGCCGCCAACCTGATGGCTGCCACGCCGGCAAAAGCGCCGCACGTGCTGCTGGACACCACCAACGGCCAGATCGAAATCGAGCTGGACCCGGTCAAGGCGCCGATCAGTACCAAGAATTTCCTCGAGTACGTCGACAGCGGCTTTTACAACAACACGATTTTTCACCGCGTGATCCCGGGTTTCATGGCCCAGGGCGGCGGCTTCACCCAGCAGATGCAACAAAAAGACACCAAGGCGCCGATCAAGAACGAAGCCAGCAACGGTCTGCATAACGTTCGTGGCACCCTGTCGATGGCACGTACTTCCAACCCGGATTCGGCCACCAGCCAGTTCTTCATCAACGTCGCCGACAACGCCTTCCTCGATCCGGGCCGTGACGCCGGTTACGCGGTGTTCGCCAAAGTGGTCAAGGGCATGGACGTGGTCGACATCATCGTCAACTCCCAGACCACCACCAAACAGGGCATGCAAAACGTGCCGGTCGACCCTGTGATCATCAAGTCGGCCAAGCGCATCGACTAAGCTATACAGGGCATATCGAGCGGCGCTGACCTGATGTCACGCCGCTCACACTGATAAAAGGAGAGCCCGTGCTCCGGGCGGTTATCTGATGCTCTATCGCCGTTTCGAACAACTGATCGACATATTCCGCGACGCCCCGACGGCGTCTCCGCCGGACCGCGTTCTGCCCTTCTATACCTATTACCTGAAGCAGGTCTGGCCGAGTTTCGTCGCCCTGCTGATCGTCGGCCTGTTCGGCGCGTTGATCGAAGTGGCCCTGTTCAGCTACCTGAGCCGCATCATCGACCTCGCCCAGGGCACGCCGAACGTCGACTTCTTCAAGGTGCACGGCGTCGAACTGGCGTGGATGGCGGTGGTAGCGTTACTGCTGCGCCCGCTGTTCCTGGCGCTGCACGACATGCTGGTGCACCAGACCCTGAGCCCGAGCATGACCAGCCTGATCCGCTGGCAGAACCACAGTTACGTGCTCAAGCAGAGCCTGAATTTCTTCCAGAACGACTTCGCCGGGCGCATTGCCCAGCGCATCATGCAGACCGGCAACTCGCTGCGCGATTCCGCCGTGCAAGCGGTGGATGCGCTGTGGCACGTGCTGATCTACGCGATCAGTTCGCTGGTGCTGTTCGCCGAGGCCGACTGGCGTCTGATGATCCCGCTGCTGACGTGGATCGCCGCCTACATCGGCGCGCTCTATTACTTCGTGCCACGGGTCAAGGACCGCTCGGTGGAAGCCTCCGACGCGCGCTCGAAACTGATGGGCCGGATCGTCGACGGCTACACCAACATCGCCACCCTGAAGCTGTTCGCCCACACCAACTTCGAACAGCACTACGCCCGCGAGGCGATTCAGGAACAGACCGAAAAAGCCCAGTTGGCCGGTCGCGTGGTCACCAGCATGGACGTGGTCATTACCACCATGAACGGCCTGCTGATCGTCGGCACCACCGCGCTGGCGCTGTGGCTGTGGACGCAATCGCTGATCAGCGTCGGCGCGATCGCCCTGGCAACCGGCCTGGTGATCCGCATCGTCAACATGTCCGGCTGGATCATGTGGGTGGTCACCGGCATCTTCGAAAACATCGGCATGGTCCAGGATGGTCTGCAGACCATCTCGCAACCGGTCAGCGTCACCGACCGGGAGCAGGCCAAACCGCTGGCCGTGGCCCGTGGCGAAGTGCGTTTCGAGCACGTCGATTTTCACTACGGCAAGAAGAAAGGCATCATCGGCGACCTCAACCTGACCATCAAACCCGGCGAGAAGATCGGTCTGATCGGCCCGTCCGGCGCCGGCAAGTCGACCCTGGTCAACCTGCTGTTGCGCCTGTACGACGTCGAGGGTGGGCGGATCCTGATCGACGGCCAGGACATCGCCGAAGTCGGCCAGGAAAGCCTGCGTGCGCGGATCGGCATGATCACCCAGGACACCTCGCTGCTGCACCGCTCGATCCGCGACAACTTGCTGTACGGCAAGCCCGACGCCACCGACGCCGAGCTCTGGGAAGCGGTGCGCAAGGCCCGCGCCGATGAGTTCATTCCGCTGCTGTCGGACGCCGAAGGACGCACCGGATTCGACGCCCATGTCGGCGAACGCGGGGTGAAACTGTCCGGCGGTCAGCGTCAGCGGATCGCCATTGCGCGGGTGCTGCTCAAGGACGCGCCGATCCTGATCATGGACGAAGCGACCTCGGCGCTGGACTCTGAAGTGGAAGCGGCGATTCAGGAAAGCCTGGAAACCCTGATGCAGGGCAAGACCGTGATCGCCATCGCCCACCGCCTCTCGACCATTGCCCGGATGGACCGGCTAGTGGTGCTGGAGAACGGCAAGATCGCCGAAAGCGGCAACCATGCCGAACTGCTGGCCCATGGCGGGTTGTATGCGCGGTTGTGGGCGCACCAGACCGGAGGGTTTGTCGGCATCGATTGAACCGCGCTTCTGATCGTTCCCACGCGGAGCGTGGGAATGATCAATGTGAGATAAAACCGCCACAGCCCTTTAACTACGGGCTCTGGCGGTTTTTTATCGCCTGCTGGAAATTCGCATGAACCCTGCTGTACTGACCCAAGGCTCCGGAACGGAACCTGTCGTAAATCTGCAAGGAAGCACCACTCGATCCAGTCTCGATAGTACGTCTATCAAGGACACTCTCATGTCTCTGTTCAAACGTTCAGTCACTGAGTTGTTGGGTACGTTCTGGTTAGTGTTGGGCGGTTGCGGCAGTGCCGTAATTGCCGCGTCTTCACCCTTGGGAATCGGCGTGCTGGGGGTCGCCCTGGCGTTTGGTCTGACGGTGCTGACGATGGCGTTTGCCATAGGCCACATCAGCGGCTGTCACCTCAACCCGGCCGTGTCGGTCGGTCTGGTCGTCGGCGGTCGGTTCCCGGCCAAGGAACTGCCTGCCTACGTCATCGCCCAGGTGATCGGCGGGATTCTGGCAGCGGCACTGCTCTACCACATCGCTAGCGGCAAGGAAGGATTCGACATCGCCGCGGGCCTGGCCTCCAACGGTTATGGCGAACACTCGCCGGGCAAATATTCGATGGCCGCCGGCTTCGTCACCGAGCTGGTGATGACCGCCATGTTCGTGGTGATCATCCTCGGCGCCACCGACAAACGCGCTCCGGCGGGACTGGCACCGATCGCCATTGGCCTGGCCCTGACGCTGATCCACCTGATCTCGATTCCGGTGACCAACACCTCGGTCAACCCGGCCCGCAGCACCGGCCCGGCGCTGATGGTCGGCGGCTGGGCCATCGCACAGTTGTGGATGTTCTGGGTCGCGCCGTTGCTGGGTGCGGTGGTCGGCGGCGTGCTCTATCGCTGGCTGGGCAAGGAAGACAGCTGAGGGAGTCGGCGAGGATCAGACTTGCCGATAAGGCAAGGCGCTCCTCGCCTCTTCCGCATAAGCCAGTACACCGGCGCGCTCCTGGTGCAGGAAGTCTTTGACCGCGGCTTTCAAACCGGGATGACGCAGGTAATGCCAGGAATGGGTGATCACCGGTTCGAAGCCGCGAATCAGCTTGTGCTCGCCCTGGGCACCGGCATCGAAACGCTGAATGCCCTGGGCAATCGCATAATCCATCCCCTGATAGAAACAGGTCTCGAAGTGCAGCCGGTCGAACTCGGCCAGGCATCCCCAATAACGCCCGTAAAAGCTGTCGCCGCCCACCAGGCTGAACGCCATCGCCACCGGCCGTGAGCCCTGCCGGGCCAGTACCACGCGAATCGATTCCGGCATGCGCTCGGCCAGCAGGCTGAAGAATTCCCGGGTCAGATACGGCGCCTGCCGACGCACCGCGTATGTATTGGCGTAACAGGCATAGACGAAATCCCACTGCGCCTCGTCCAGTTCGCGGCCTTCCAGCCATTCGAACTCGAAGCCCTGTCCCGCCACTTGTTCGCGCTCCTTGCGCATCTGCTTGCGCTTGCGTGAGGCGAGCACGTCGAGGAAGTCCTGAAAGTCGCGGTAGCCGCGATTCTGCCAGTGGTACTGACAGCCGATGCGTTGCAGCCAGCCCGGCTGCTCGGCCATGGCGGCATCAGTGAACGCGTCGGTGAAGTTGATGTGAGCACTGGAGAGCTCTTCGATTTCCAGATACCCCGGCAGGCTCTTGAGCAGTTCAAATCCATCTTCGACATTCGCTGCCAACAACCGTGGGCCGCTGACCGGGCTGAACGGCACGGCGCTGAGGAACTTGGGGTAGTAATCGATGCCGGCCCGGGCGCAGGCATCGGCCCAGCCGTGATCGAACACGTATTCCCCGTAGGAGTGCCACTTGCGATAACCGGGCAACGCGGCGATCACGCGCCCCGCTTCGACGTGCAGCAAATGCTCCGCTTGCCAGCCGGTGTGCGGGCCGACGCTGCCGCTGTCCTCCAGCGAAGCCAGGAAAGCGTGGCGCAGAAACGGCTGGTTTTGCGGGACCAGAACATCCCAGTCGGACGCTGAAATTTCCGACAGTTTATGCAGACGTTGCAGCGGCATTTTCCTCTCCACTTTCGGGCGTGAACGCCCGGCGAGTATCGCTGATCGGCGGGGCGTTGCCCACGTCCGATTACGCGACAGCGCTCTAAATCAATAGTTCACGGCAGTTTTGTATCGTCATCAACCTGCCATCATCGTGCCACTGCTCTGTCATAAACCATCGCGATACTGGCGCCTGTTTTTAGAGCGCCGGGTTCTACCCCGGACACTGTTTTCCGACCGTCAAACCGTCGGTTGTGCCCAGGATGGTTCAGCCATCCCCTTTTCATCTTCGGAGATTGCTATGCGTCTTGCTTCCACGAAAACTGCGGCGGCCCTGTGCGGTGGCTTGTTGCTGGCCATGAGTGTTCCGGCCAGTGCCGCAGTCGACGCCAAACTGCTCGACATGCTCAAGGCTAACGGTTCTATTTCCCAGGCGCAGTACGTTGAACTGCAAACTGAACTGGCCAAGGATCAGAAGGCCCAGCAGATCGCGCAACAAGCGCAGCAAGAGACCAACGAGCAAATCGCGGCGACCGCGAAGAAAACCAACGAGCTCACCAGTTTCGACCAGAAACTGGCCTGGGCCGCCAAGACCCAGTTCAAGGGTGACGTGCGTATCCGTCAGGAAACCATCAAGATCGACGGCGAGCCGAACAACGGCGGCCGCGACAAGGATCGCCAGCGCATCCGTGCCCGTCTGGGTGCGTACACCGAGATCAACCCGCAAGTCGACACCGGCATCCGTATCGCCACCGGCGGTGGCGACGACGCCCGTTCGACCAACCAGGACCAGGACAACTACTTCGACAAGAAGCAGATCTGGCTCGACCTGGGCTACATCGACTACCACCCGGACCAGATCAAGAACCTGCACATCATCGGCGGCAAGATGCTGCAACCGTGGGTGAGCATGGGCGACGTGATCTGGGACAGCGACATCAACCCGGAAGGTCTGGCCGTTACCTACAAGTATCCATTGGGCAGCAGCGTCGAACTGTTCGGCAGCCTGGGTAACTACAACCTCAAGGACAACGTCGATGGCGACGGCGTGCAGTTCCGTCACGACCTGCGCCTGACCGCCGGCCAATTGGGCAGCCGCTTCGCCATCACCGACAACCTGAAACTGACCCTGGGCGGCAGCGTCTACGCCTACCAGAACGACGAAGACAGCCGTTGCACCGGCACCTCCACGCCGTGCGCCCTGGCCGTCAACGGCAACTCGGCCGACAACGAATTCCGTCTGTACGAAGGCTTCAGCCAGGTCGACATCGGCGGCCTGCCAATGCCGCTGTCGTTCTACGGTCAGTACGTGAAGAACAACGATGCAGTGACCGATCAGGACACCGCGTGGCTGGTAGGTGCCAAGTCGAAGGTCTTCGGCCTGAACCTCGACTACAACTATCGTGACGTGCAGCGTAACGCTGTGGTCGGCGCCTTCACCGATTCGGACTTCGCCAACGGCACCACCGGTTCCCGTGGCCACAAGTTCAAGGTCGGCTACGACATCGACAAAAACTTCGCCATTGGTGCGACTTACTTCCTGACCAAGGCCGACTTCTCCAGCCGTACCCAGCGTGATGCAGACACCAACACCCTGCAGCTGGACGCGGAAGCGAAGTTCTAAGCAACCCGGCAACAGACTTCAAACGATGGGTTTACATCCGGTTCCATCGTTTGAAGAGGCTTCAACAGACTGGC